>DASXLG010000352.1 GCA_036496425.1 Terriglobia bacterium
CACACCTGAATTCCGAAATACAGGAATTCAGGTGTGCGACCCCCCCCAGCTACTGCGGAGGAGGGCCGCCGCGACGGCCGCCACCGCCTTGTCCGGGTATGCCACTGAGGGTGATCACCGTCCGGCCGTCGGCTCGCGTCAGGCCGCCGGCCCAGGCATGTTTGGAGCCGTCCCAGGCGGCGTACGCCGTGACGGTGACTTCCTCGCCGCTGTTCATCAGCGTCTGGTAGATCGTTCGGTCAAAACCGTTCCGGGCGACGACATTGGGCGCCGGGATCTCCAGCGCCCAATTGACGACGCGGCCCTGGGCATTCCTGGAATCCAGATAAATCCACCCGTGCGGGTTCTCAATGACGACCTTCGTGAGTTTGCCGACCAAGGTGAGCGGCTTGCTTTGATCGTACTCGGCCTGGAATGAATGATGCGCCCACAAGGGAATCGAAGCCGTAAACAGCGCGGCAAACAAAATAGCGATCGAAGTCTTTTTCATTGCTTCACCTCCGGTTCACGAACCACGCGGAAACCCAGATCACTGACTCTGAGGGTGGATCCGTAATAACTGTAACGGGCCGAGACGCGCAGATAAGTCGCGGGATTGTCCCAGGCGCCGCCGCGTATTACCGGCAAGCCTCGAACCAGGCCGCCGCCCCGTTGTCCGTCAGGTCCTCCACGTCCTGCTCGCCCCCCGCCGAAGCCTCGCGCGCCGTTTGGCGGCGGGCCATTCGGAGAAGGTGTTCCGTCCGTCGGAGGGCCTCCGGGAGGCGGTCCGCCAAAATTCCCTCTGCGGCCGCCAAAGCCACGACCACCGCGCCGTCCGCCACGGCCTCCACGTCCGCCCCCACCGCCTGCCGGACCGGTCGGATCGACGGCAGGGCTGGTCTTGTAGTAGTTCGCGGAGTACATATCCTCGACCCACTCCCGGACGTTGCCTTCCATATCGTACAGGCCCCACGGATTCGGTTTCTTCTGGCCGACCGGGTGCGTTTCGTCGTCGGAATTGCCGTTGTACCAGCCAATCTCATCAAGTTTCCCGGCGTAGGGTGTTGCAGACCCGGCGCGGGCTGCGTATTCCCATTCCGCTTCTGTCGGCAACCGGTAGTGATAGCCGTCATTGCGCGCGTTCAGGCGATTCAGGAATTCGTGCGCTTCATCTTTGCTGACGGTTTCGACCGGACGGTCGTCGCCCTTGATCGTGCTGGGGTTGGAGCCCATCACGCTTTGCCACTGAGCCTGGGTCAGCTCGTATTTTCCGATCTGGTAAGGCTTGCTGAGTTGAACCTGATGGATCGGCCGCTCATCGGCATTGCAATCGATGTCCCCGACAGAACAGCCCATCATGAATTGGCCTGGCTGGATCTGGACGAATTCGATACCAGCGTCGTTCTTAAGCTCTGCTGATTTCTGCTGAATGATTTGATTTTGAGCAAGCAAGCCGCACGCGCCGAACGTGAGTGCGGCGATAAGGATCCGCTTCATGACTTTCTCTCCTCCGTGCTTGGACTCGATTATAAGTCTGTCGTTTAGGTGCGGGCGTCAGGCTTAACAATCATTTACACGTGAATGGACGGGTTTCAGCCGCAGATTACGCGGATGACGCAGATGCGGCTCCCCATCGGCATCCGCGTAATCTGCGGCTAAAACAACTTTGTCTACGTGATCTTATCGAGAACCTTCGTTGATTCCGGTTTGTGGTCCAATGGAAAGCCACTTTCCGATTTCATCCTGAACCTGGATCGCAGCGCCGGAGAATGGGCCTTTCTCTGTGTGTTCGCAATAGGGGCACTGAAAGGCGGTCTTGGAAACGTTGTCGGCTTTATCAAACTGAGCTCTGTAGCGCCGTCCGCAGCTACATCGCCAGGTAACGACCGATGGCATGGGGACCTCGTCCTTTACTTACCGTTCTCTTACGCAGAAACAGGCACGTCGGTTGCCACGCGCCTGGATTCAAGCTATCGGCAAGCGAACACAATGGGTTCAGCGCGGCCGCGACGGCAGATGACGCGGAATGCGTCGCCAGGTCGGGGAATTTGTCATCGCCGGCTCAGGAAACCTTGGACGGAGACCTATGACACTCCCGCCTCGTAGACGACTTTTCCGCCGACAATTGTCATTACCGACCGGATTTGCCTGATGTCCGAATCGTTCACCGCAAAGTAATCTTTATTGAGCACGGCGAGGTCTGCGAGTTTCCCCGGCTCGATGGAACCGGCTTTGTCTTCCATCCGCAAAAACCAGCTGTTGCCGCGCGTGAAAAGACGCAGCGCTTCCTGCCGCGTGAGATGTTGACCGGCGTTGACCTGGGCACCGAAAGAGTTGATGCCGGTGGTGGCGTAATAAATGTGAAGCCACGGATTCAGCGGCGAGATGTGAACCCCATCACCATGCATGCCGGCCTGAATGCCGTGATCCAGAATAGTGCGGAATGGCGCGCCGGCCGTTACGTTGGGATCGGTTGATGTCACCCAGCGGAAGGCGGCCATCTGCACGCCGCAGCCGAGCCGTTGCAGGCGCGTCAGGAGGTCAGGAGTGACATTCGGTACGTGGTGGACCACCCAGCGCAGGTTCGTGATATCGAAATCTTTGTTGACCTTTTCATACGCGTCCACCACCTGCGTCAAGCCGGCGAGGTTTTGAACCGCGTTTTCGTTGCGCCATCCGGCCTGGCCCACCAGGCGCTGCGCTTCCTGCCAGACCGCACCGGCTCCGAGCGGTGCGGCCCACTCTCCGATGGCGCCGGTCATCATCATGTCGTCGCCGAAGAACTGAAACTGGTTTCTGAGCCGCTCCTTCAATTCGGGCAACTGCGGATCGTTCTGGTTCTGCAGAAAATTCGTCTGCAGCCGGATGATGGCTTTGCCTTCGCGATGCAGCGAAAGCCAGGCGTCGTACATCCGGTACTGATCGAGGTTCGAAAGAATCTGATTCGGATGCAGCGGACCGGGTGTCGGAAACAGCACCTGGTCGAGGTGCGTCGTCAGGCCGACGCTCGCCGAATAATTCATCGCATCGAGAGTGCTGCGCCGTTTGTCTTCGAATGTCTGCATGCGCCGCAGGTGAAAAAGCGCGCTGGCCGATGGTCCTCCGCCGGTTTGAGTGGCGGCGGCGATGGCTCCGGTCTGCGAAGCGTTTATTTTGACGATCGCCGGATGGACAGGCGGAGCGGCATCGGCGGCATCGAAGAAGGCCTTGCCGAGACTGTTCGTGGCGCATGGTCCGGTGAATCTTTCGTAGAGCAAGACAGGCCGGTCGGGAACGGCATCGTCGAGTTCGCGAAGGGTGGGATGCCGGTGTTCCGCCCACTGGTTCGGATGCCATCCGCCCATCGAAGTGATCCATTGTCCTTCGGGCACGTTTTTCCGCCGGGCCGCAAGGGCTTCCTGAATCTCCCGGACCGATGCCGTGTTTTCGAGAATCGTGTGATATCCCGGACGGTTGCCCAGGCTCACACTATGGATATGCGCTTCGATCAGTCCGGGCACCACGGTCCGGCCTTTCAGATCGATCACCCGCAGTCCGGTCTGTGTCGCAGGCCGCGTATTGCCGGCCGCAATGAAACGCCCGTTCCGGATCGTGACCGTGCTGACGATCGTGTCCCGGTTATCCATGGTGTGAATGCGGCCATTGACCAGCAGCAAATCCTGCTCAGGCCCAAGGTTCACCACCGGAACCTGTGCGGAGGCTGCTGTGGATACCGCCGCAGCTGCGCCAGCGGCGAAGAAATGACGGCGAGAAAGGTTCTTTTTGCTCATTGAAGTGATTCCCCGTGACAGCGGGATTTTAAGTCATAATGAGCGTCTATGACTGCGCAATTGAACAAATACAGCTCGCGAATCACCGAGCCGAAATCCCAGGGCGCCTCGCAAGCCATGCTTTATGCGACAGGCTTGTCCGACGAGGACATGAAGAAACCTCAAGTCGGCATTTCCAGCGTCTGGTACGAGGGGAATTCCTGCAACATGCATCTTCTGCATCTTGCCGAAAAGGTTAAAGAGGGGGTTCAGGAAGCCGGCCTGGTCGGCTATCGCTTCAACACGATCGGCGTGAGCGACGGCATCGCCATGGGGACCGACGGTATGAGCTATTCGCTCCAGTCGCGCGATCTGATCGCCGATTCCATCGAAACCACGATGAGCGCGCAATGGTATGACGCGAATGTCTCGCTTCCCGGCTGCGACAAGAACATGCCCGGCTGCGTCATGGCAATGGGACGGCTCAACCGTCCTTCGTTGATGATCTATGGCGGAACGATCCGGGCCGGTTCGAGCGCGGGGCAGAAACTCGACATCATTTCCGCGTTCCAGAGTTACGGCGAATATCTTTCGGGAAAGATCGACGACAAACGGCGGGCGGAGATCGTGCGCCATGCCTGCCCGGGCGCCGGCGCCTGCGGCGGCATGTACACGGCGAACACCATGGCATCGGCTATCGAGATGCTCGGTATGTCGCTGCCTTACAGCTCGTCGACTCCGGCGGAAGATCCATTGAAACTGGATGAATGTTTGCGCGCCGGGGCTGCGATTCGCAAGCTGCTCGAACTCGATCTGAAGCCGCGCGACATCATGACGCGCGAGGCATTCGAAAATGCAATCGTCCTGATCATGGCGCTGGGCGGCTCGACAAATGCCGTTCTGCATTTGATCGCGATGGCTCGATCGGTGGACGTGCCGTTGACGATCGACGATTTTCAGCGGATCAGCGATCGCGTACCGCTGCTGGCGGATTTCAAGCCGAGCGGCTATTACGTGATGGAAGATCTGCATAGCGTGGGGGGCATTCCCGCAGTCATCAAAGTGTTGCTGGCGGAGGGGCTGATTCATGGCGACTGCATGACGGTGACCGGCAGGACGGTGCGGGAAAATGTGAAGGACCTGCCCGGCCTGTCCGCAGATCAGCAAATCGTCCGGCCGTTGAAGAACCCGATTCACTCTCGCGGGCACCTGCAGATTCTGAAGGGCAATCTCGCTCCGGAGGGCGCCGTAGCGAAAATTACGGGCAAGGAAGGATTGCGATTCTCCGGTCCGGCCAAGGTCTATGATTCAGAGGAAGACATGTTGCACGCGCTCGAGCGCAAGGAAATCCAGAAGGGCGATGTGATCGTCATTCGTTATGAAGGACCGAAAGGCGGGCCGGGAATGCCGGAAATGCTGACGCCGACCTCGGCAGTGATGGGCGCGGGCCTCGGCAAAGACGTGGCGCTGATCACCGACGGCCGTTTTTCCGGCGGCTCTCACGGTTTCATCGTCGGGCATATCACGCCCGAAGCGCAGGAAGGCGGTCCGATTGCTCTGATCCGGAGCGGCGATCGCATCACGATCGATGCCGAAAAAAATCTGCTGACGCTGGATATTCCGGAAAGTGAACTTGCCGCCCGCCGCAATGCCTGGAAGATGCCGCCGTTCAAAGCGACACGCGGGACGCTTGCAAAGTACATCCGGGCGGTCAAGAACGCCAGCTTCGGCTGCGTCACCGACGAGTAGACGGCAATCTGCCAGACATGCGTTTAGAACGGATCTTCACACACAGATTAGTGCGGTCGCTGCAACTGCTGCTGCCGATCGTCGTTGCGGTGTTGATCGCGATTCCGACGTGGAATTACTTCATGCGGCATGAGCCGAAGCCAGCCCAACCCAGGCAGGGGCGTCAATTACCGGCCGGCGCATCTGTTCATACCGACGGTTTCACGTTCTCACAAACGGAAGGCGGCCGCACCTCCTACACCGTTCGAGCCAAGACCTATCTGGGAGTCAAAGACAACAAGAGCAACAAGAGCATGCTCGAAGATGTCGATGTGACGGTCTATGGCGCCACGGACAAGGTTCCGACGCGGACGATTCGCGGAAAGCACTGCATCTATGACCAGGATACAAGTGATTTTCAATGCCACGAGAACGTGCAGATTCAGCTCGATCCCCGGACGACCATTTATACCGAAGAGCTCTTCTATAACCATGAGACCGGCGCTGCGACTTCGCCCGGCCATGCGCATCTCGAGCAGGAAGGCACAACCGGCGAGGCGGACCGTTTCGATTACGGCTTCAACAGCGGCCTGCTGAATCTCTACGGCCACGTCAAAGTCGATACGCCGCAACACACCGAACTGCAAACCGGCACCGCTGCTTTTCAAGAAAAGGAAAACTGGACGACGATGGCGGGGGGTGTCTACATCCAATCGCCCACCGGCTGGATGCGCGGAACATCCGGCCGATCGGAGCTGACGCCCGGGACATTCAAGCCCAAGACGATAACGCTTCAGGATGGAGTCACGGGAGAATCCCATCCGAAAGACGGCAGGGAAGTCCTGAAAATCAAGGGCGATTGGCTGAACGCCGACATTTCGCCCGAAGGAAACGCCGAGCGCGTCCTCACGCGGGGTCATGCGGAGATGGAAAAGGCCGCCGGGGACCAGCAGCAGCGCTTGACGGGCGCCGAGATCGACACCACTTTCAATCGGGGGAAAGTAGATGTTGCCGATGCCCGCCAGAATGCGAAGATGATCATGGGGAACGATCAGACTCTCGAGTCGTCCGAAATCTGGACGAATGCGGGCGGTACCGTACAGACACGGGATAAGTCGGTCCTGAAGCTCGGTGACTCGACCATCGAGGGGCGAGAGTTCCATATCGAGAACGCCGAGGATGCCGTCACCTTCAGTACCCCTCGCCCCGCGAATATGAAAAAGCAAGGAGGCCAGGAGAGCTCGGCGGATCAGATGGATGCCCGCTTCGACAGCCGCACCAATATGCTCATCGAACTCGTCCAGAAAGGACACTTTCAGTTTCGCAGCCCGCAGTATGAGGGACATGCGCAACGGGGGCGCTTTGAAGACGGCGGCGACGTCGTGGTTCTGGACGGCTCCCCTGTGGTCAACGACTCCGAAAAGCATCTCCAGGCGGAACAGATTCGCTTGAACCAGAAGGACAACTCGTTCATTGCGACGAAGAATGTGTCCACCGTCATGAAGAATTCCGACGAACAGATCCTGGTCAAAGCCGCGCGCGCCGAAGGCGGCTCCGACTCGATGCTGTATACGGGAAGTGTGCAGCTTTGGCGTGGTGACACTTACATCAAATCGGACCGGCTGAAGGCCTCCGGAATGGGGGACCAGAACAGCAAGGTCCACGCGGAAGCCGCCCCCGGCGGAAAAGTGCAATCCACGCTTCAGAATGTGCGCTCGACTTCGGATACTCTCGATTACGACCAGGACGGGGGCACGATTCACTATACCGGGCATGTCAGCGCCCGAAAGCAGGATATGATCGTCGAAGCGCCAGACATGGTGGTTCATTTCCGGGACAATATGGTCACGGACATGGTCGCGACCGGCGGCGTAAAGGTCACGCGCGAAGATCAGATCGGAACCGGCGACCGCGCGGTTTACGAGGCGGCGACAAATCTCGTTACGCTGAACGGAAAGCCGGCAAAAGTCCGCGATATCGAACACGGCCTGCTGCAGGGCCCTACCGCGGAGATGCGGAATAAGGGGCAGAATGTCCTGGTTCAGAGCAAAGACGGCGAGCACACCGTCACGCAGCACCCAGTCAAGAAACAACAATAGATGACCGCACTGCGCACCATAGAAGTCACCAAATCTTACAAGGGCCGCAAAGTCGTGCAGAGTGTGAGTCTGGGTGTCGGCCAGGGAGAGGTCGTTGGATTGCTAGGACCAAATGGAGCCGGTAAGACGACGACGTTCTACATGATCGTCGGATTGACGCGGCCGGATTCGGGTTCTGTGCTGCTTGGCGAGCACGACATCACGGATCTTCCCATGTATTTGCGGGCAAAGAATGGAATCAGTTATCTGCCACAGGAAGCATCAGTGTTCCGTAAGTTGACCGTCGAGGCCAACATTATGGCAATCCTCGAGACGCTGCCGCTTTCGAGCAAAGAGCGCACGGAGAGGATGGACGGGTTGCTCGACGAATTTGGTATCGATCACGTGAGAAAGAGTCTCGCGGATACGTTATCGGGCGGTGAGAGGCGCAGGGTGGAAATCGCAAGATCGCTGGTCATTTCTCCAAAGTTTATTCTGCTGGATGAACCGTTTTCGGGAATCGATCCGATTACGGTACTGGAGATCCAAAAGATCATTAACCATTTGAAATCCAAGCAGATCGGGGTTTTGATCACCGACCACAACGTCAGAGAAACCTTGCAGGTCACGGACCGCGCCTATATCATCAACAATGGATCGATTTTTCGATCCGGCACCCCCAGGGAACTCGGAAATGACAGCGAGGTCAAGAGGGTTTATCTGGGAGAGCATTTCAGTCTAAATTAGAAGTAGCTCTTAATTATGGCGTTTCAGGATCTCAAGTTAGTTACAAAACTCGCGCAAAAGCAGGTCCTCACCCCCGGACTCGTCCAGATGGTGAGCTTGCTGACACTGAATAAGCTCGAATTGACGGAAATGATTCAGCAGGAGCTGGTTCAGAATCCTGTGCTCGAGGAAGGAACCGAAATCGTCGAGAGCACCACTCCCGAGATCGAGCTGGGGCAGGACAGCCCCGAACAGGCGGCTCAATCCGCCGGAGGCGATGTCGACGGGACGGATGCCGAATACCAGTCGCTCCGGGAAGCTGCGGAACGGGACCACTGCGTTACCGAGCCTGAAGCCACGCCCGAGGCAACAATCGAGGCCGCGGCCCCGCAGGAACCGGAACCGGCTGCCGATGATCCCTACGCGGACATCGATTTCCAAAGCTTCGATCAGTACCTGAATGACGGTGCCTCCCGTCCGCGTGAAACCGAGATTTTCGAGAAGCCGTCGTTCGAGAATTTCCTGGCCAAGCCCCAGACCCTGACAGACCATCTCGAATGGCAATTGGGTCTGGCCACCATGGAAGAAAACATCCGGCTGGGCTGCCATTCGATCATCGGAAACCTGAACGAAGACGGGTACCTGTGTGCCGTCGACGAAGGTGGCCGCGAGATCCCGATTATCCTGGAAGAGATCGCCGAAAGCGGCGAGCACGCGCTTGAAGATGTCCAGAAGGCCCTCGAGATCGTGCAGCAGTTCGATCCTCCCGGCGTCGCGGCTCGCGATTTACGCGAATGCCTGCTGATCCAGCTGAAGTTTATCGGCGAAGACGAAAGCCTCGCCGTCGATGTCGTTCGCGACCACCTTCACAAACTCCAGAACAAGCAGTTCAAGGAAATCGCGAAGGCGCTCAACAAACCGCTGAGTGCCATCATGGAGGAAGTCGAGATCATCAAGCAACTCGATCCGCGGCCCGGCCAGAAATACAATCGGTCGCAGCCCCGCTTGATCGAACCGGATGTCTTCATCGTGAAGGTGGGCGGCCAGTACACCGTCGTCACCAACGAAGACGAAGTTCCACAGCTGCGGCTCAGTCCCACCTACCGGCACATGCTGGAGCGCGATTCGCTCAACAAAGACGTCAAGAATTACGTCAAGGACTGCTTCAAATCGGCCGTGCAGCTGCTGAAGAACATCGAACAGCGCAAGCACATCATTGTCAAAGTCTGCGAAGCCATCATTCGCCGCCAGGGTGAATTCCTGGACAGAGGTATCGATCAGCTGAAGCCGATGATGATCAAGGATGTCGCGGAAGAAGTCGGGGTGCACCCGTCGACAGTCAGCCGGGCCGTTGCCAACAAGTTCGCCCATACGGCGCAGGGCGTCTTCGAATTGCGTTACTTTTTCTCGGAAGCGGTGAACGGTCCGTTGGGGAACGGAACGTCGCTGCTGATCGTGAAACGCAAGGTCAAGAAATTTATAGAGTGCGAGGATCCGCGCAGCCCTCTGACGGATGAGAAGATTGCACAGATGTTGAAAGAGGAGGGTATCTCCGTTACGCGCCGGAGCATTACGAAATACCGGGAAGACTTGAGGATTCCGAGTACACATCAGCGTCGCATCAGATCGTAGGCCTCGGGCTTGAGCTCGAGGCGTCCTCCAGGGAGGATCGTCTATGAGTATCGACATCACGGGCCGCCATATCGAGATCAGCGAACCCATCCGGAAATTTGCCACCGACCGCCTTGAACGGTTGCATGGCGTCATCGATGCGGTTCAGGAAGTCCACTTCATTCTCACGGTTGAAAAACACCAGCGTCATATCGCAGAACTCAACATCAAGACACGCCGCGATTTTTATCACGCCGAAGAAGTTTCGACGGATATGTACACCTCGGTCGCGGCCGCCGTTGATAAGGTCGAAAAACAGATCCTGAAAGACAAGGAACGCAACGTCACGCGAAAGCGGCACAACAAGAATGGCGAGGTCATCACCACCACTTCGGTTGTCGAGGTGGAGCAGGTTCTCGGCGAGCGCTTGCCGCGGATCATTCGCCAGAATGAGGTTGCCGCCAAGCCGATGAGCATCGACGATGCGGCTGTTCATATCGGGGCGTCGGATGATGATTTTCTGGTTTTCCGGAATGCCGACACCGAACGCCTGAACGTCGTTTTCAAACGCAAGGATGGCAACATCGGATGGATTGAACCCGAAGCCTGAAAAAAGTCGAACGGGAATAGCCACAAAAGGCACATAGCAGATTACAAAAGGCACAAAGACGTCACGCATAACCTCACCTTTTGTGCTTTTTGTCGTACCGTTATGCGCCTTTTGTGGCTATTCCCGTTCCCGTTGGGTTCTAATTCTCACATGCAGCCATCGTCATTCATCATCATCACCGGTTTAAGCGGTTCGGGGAAGGGCACCTTCCTCCGGGCTCTGGAGGACCGGGGTTTCTTCTGTGTCGACAATCTTCCGCTTGGTCTCCTGCCTAAGTTCTATGAACTGGTCGTCAAATCGGAAGGCGAATCCGCGAAGGCTGCAATGGTCATCGATGTCCGTGAGGGCCAGACGCTGAGCGAGTTCCCGAACGTCTATACGGAATTGAAACGAAATCCGGCTCTCGCGATGTCGCTGTGGTTCCTCGAGGCCTCGGACGCCGTTCTCGTCCGGCGTTTCAGCGAGACCCGGAGGCCGCACCCGCTGGATCCGAACCGGCCGGTGCTGGAAGCGATTGCCCAGGAGCGGGAACTGCTCGCGCCGATTCGCCAGATGGCCGATTCCATTCTCGATACGTCGCAGTTCACGATCCACGAATTGCGGCAGCATGCGGTAAGGCTGTTCGAGGAAAAGCAGGCCCAGCACCTGCTCGTCTCACTCGTGAGTTTCGGATTCAAATACGGTGTGCCGATCGATTCCGACCTTGTCTTTGACGTGCGTTTTTTGCCGAATCCCAACTTCGTTCCGGACTTGAAGCCGCATACCGGCGCCGATCCCGCGGTGCAGGAATACATGAATTCGCACGAAGCGACGCACAAGTTCCTCGAACACGTTTACAGCTTCATCGACTTTCTTCTTCCTCAGTATGAGAAAGAAGGCAAATCGTACGTGACTATCTCCATCGGCTGCACCGGGGGAAGACACCGGTCGGTATTTATCGCGAATGCCATCGGCGAGCATCTCCAGAACAACAAATATCGCGTCAAAGTTTCACACCGGGACTCGGAAAAGAAGGGTTAACATACCTTCATGATCGGCGGGCTTATCGTCACGCACGGCCGGCTGGCCATCGAGCTGCTGAATGCGGCGGAGATGATCGTCGGAGAGATTCATCACATCACAGCCGTTTCGCTGGGATGGCACGACGATGTCGATATGGCGACGGGAATGATCGAGAAGGCGCTCGATCGGGTGAATGGACCGGACGGTGTATTGATCCTGACGGACATGTTCGGGGGGACGCCCACGAACATCGCTTCGACGTTTCTCGGCCATGACAAAGTTGAAGTCGTCACCGGTGTGAATCTTCCCATGCTGATCAAGTTTGTGCAGCTCGGCGAGGGGCAGACGCTGGCGGCGGCCGCAAAAATCGTCAAAGAGCAGGGCCAGAGCAGTATTTACATCGCCAGCCAGCTGCTCGCGCCGAAACAGTCATCATGAAGGAGCGCGAGGTGGTGGTCAGCCACCGGCTCGGACTTCACGCGCGGGCCGCTGCGAAGCTGGTGCAGCTTTCGTCGCAGTTTCAATGCAACATTGTGCTGTTCAGGGCCGATGGCGCCAATGTTACGAACCCGGCCGAAGCGGATGCGCGGAGTATTTTGAGCATCCTGCTACTTTCGGCCGGATACGGATCGAAGCTCGGAGTTCGCGCGGACGGTGCGGATGAAGAAGAAGCCGTGAACACGATTTGCGAGTATCTGACGGGTTGATTGAGTAATGGGCGATGAGCGAATCATACATGGAGTTGTTGCTTCGGTAGGAACGGCCATCGGAAAGGCTGTCCGGACTTTCGATCCGCTCTTCGTGTCTTTCAATCTTAAGCTGCGACCCGACCAGGTACGCAAGGAGGTCGAGCGATTCCGCGGCTCTGTCGAGAAATCACGGGAACAGTTGAAGCGGATGCAGGCCGAGCTGAAACGCAAAAGCGGCCCGGAATCATCCTTTCTTATCGATGCGCACCTGCTGGTGCTGCAGGATCGATTGTTCGTCGACCGCATCATTGAAAAAATAGAGAACGACTCCATCAATGCCGAGTGGGCGATTCAGCAGGTCAGCGACGACCTGTTTCAGGCCTACGATCGATTGAGTGACGAGTATCTCCGCGAGCGCCGCGGAGATCTCGACGATATCGTGCGGCGCCTGCTGCACAATCTCCAGTCGAAGGCGCTGCCTTCCTTCAAGAAGCTGCCTTACGACGCAATCCTGGTCGGGAAGCTGGTTCCGCCTTCCACTTTATTTGAGTTGCGGTCGCACCGGGTTGTCGGCCTGGCTACCGAAACGGGAAGTCCGCTTTCCCATACGGCAATTATGGCTCGCTCCCTCGAGATCCCCGCGATTGTGGGGGCTCCGGAGCTGGCGGAGGTTGCCTCCGGGGACCTGCTGATCGTTGACGGCGAAAGGGGCCTCGTCATCTGGTCGCCGTCGGATGAAACGCTCGCCACTTATAAAACCCGCGATCGCGACGCTAAAAAACTAAAGAAGAAAACCGGGGAATCCGCATCGGCTCCAGCCGTTAGCGAAGATCATGTCCGGATCTCGCTCGGCGCCAATATCAACTTCGGCGAAGAGGTGAACGCAGCCATTTCCCATGGATGCGAATCGATCGGGTTGTATCGCACGGAGTTCGACTTCTTCCGCGAAGGGAAGCAGCCCGATGAAGAGTGCCTGGTTGCGGACTATTCGCTGCTGCTCAAGGCGGCTAAAGGCGCGCCCGTCACATTCCGCACGATCGACGTCGGTATCGATCAGCGGAGTTGGGATGGCGTCAATCCGAGCCTGGGGGTGCGCGGCCTGCGTTTCTGTCTGGAGAATACGGATGTCTTCAAAAAACAGCTGCGCAGCATTTACCGCGCATCTGTGAACGGCCCCACACGTATCCTTTTACCCTTCGTCTCTTCGGTGGACGACCTGGATTCGGCGATGCACATTCTCGAAGAAGTCCGTGCGGAATTGCAGATGCGCCGGCAGGCCTGCGATCCCAACGTTCCTGTGGGCGTGATGATCGAGACCCCCGCTGCCGCGCAAACCTGCGACCTGATGGCGACGCACGTGGATTTCTTCTGCCTCGGTACGAACGATCTTATGCAGTATTACCTCGTGATCGACCGCTCGGACCAGTCCGTCGTCCACCTCTACAATCCATTTCATCCCGCGATCCTGAGATGCCTGCATCAGGTGTACACTTTGCTCCGGCCGACTGGAAAACTGGTGACCGTGTGCGGCGAGATGGCCGCGGATCCGCCGTCCGCGGCGGTTCTGCTCGGTCTGGGATTCACGTCTTTGTCGGTGAGCCTGGCGGCATATCCCAGAATCAAGCGTATGATCCGGTCTGTGTCGATCGGACAGCTGCACGAACTCGCGGGCCAGATACTGAAAATGCACAAGCCCAAGGAAGTTGAACAAAAAGTCCGCGCTACGGTTTACCGGACATGAAGACCGGCGCCGCACGTTTGTGGGCTTATGCCCGGCCGTACGGATGGATACTCGCAGCTTCGCTGTGTCTGGTCGCTATCGTCGGATTCCTTGAAGCGGTGACCACTGTGTTGCCCGGCATCATATATGACACCTTCTTGAGAGACTCTCCGGCGACATCGGTTTCGATCCCTTTTGTGAAAACGAAGTTCGACCTGCCTTCTATAGATCCCCGGCTTTTTCTGCTCATGTTTGTGGCCGCTACCGTCATCAAAACCGTCGCCGAGTACGGCTCAATCAGCGCTATTGCATACATGGGAAACTCAGTAGTGCGTGACCTCCGCAACGATGTATTTGAAAAGATCGTTTTTCAGCCGTTGCGGTTTTTCCATTTCAATCCGACGGGTGAACTGATCTCTCGTGTGTCAGCCGATATTGATCGCGTTCAGACGGCCGCATCCGAAACCCTGGCCGAATTCCTGAAGCAGACTGCCACCTTGATTTCTCTGATTGTTGTGATCTTTGGCGTCGATTGGAAGCTGGCGTCGGTGTCGCTTGCCTTAGTTCCGCTTGTTTTCTACCCCACGTTATTGTTCGGCAAGAAATTACGGCTGCTGAGCAAGTCGAACCAGGAAGAGATGGCCGCGATGGCGAACCTCCTTTACGAGACGGTGACGGGTAATCGCATCGTTAAGGCATTCACCATGGAAAGGGCCGAAGCCGGCAAGTTTCGCAAGTTAACGCAGCGGATTCTCAAGCTGAATGTGCGGCAGAAGATGACGCACTCGCTGGCCTCGCCGATGATGGAAGTTCTTGGCGTGTTCGTGATTGCAGGATTTTTTCTCTACGCCCGCACCCAGATCATCAGTCAGAGGATGACGCCGGGTCTATTCCTCATCTTCATTCTTTCGTTAATCAAACTCTATGATCCCGTTCGCCGGATGAGCGGTATCAACAATTCGTTTCAGCAGGCGTTTGGAGCGTCAGGCCGCGTTTTTGAGATCCTTGGGCTCGATACGGAGAAAGACACAGGCAACAAGATGCTTACTACGTTATCGGACCGCATTGAATTCGAGAACGTGTCTTTTGCCTACGAACCAGGCGTGCCGGTGTTCGATGGGCTTTCATTCGCGGTAGGCCGCGGCGAAGTTATCGCGATCGTCGGGCCAAGCGGAGCAGGAAAAAGCACGCTGGTGAATCTTGTTCCGCGGTTCTATGACGTCACATCCGGGCGCATGCTGATCGACGGGATCGACGTTCGTGATCTTCGGCTGGAATCTTTGCGGCGGCAGGTTGCCATGGTGACGCAGGACGTGATTCTGTTCGACGACTCGATTCGAGCGAACATCGCATACGGGGATCCCGCGGCCGGCGAAGATGCGATCCGGCGCGCCGCCAAGGCTGCGCTGGTCGACGAATTCGTCAGCGATTACGATTCCAGAATAGGCGAGCGCGGGCTGCGGCTGTCCGGCGGTGAACGCCAGCGCATTTCCATTGCCCGGGCTATTTTGAAGAATGCGCCGATATTGATCCTCGACGAAGCCACATCCTCTCTGGACGCGGAATCGGAGGCGCTTGTTCAGCGGGCCTTGCAGAACCTCATGGAGGGGCGTACAACGATCGTTATCGCGCACCGTTTGTCGACGGTTCGCCGCGCCGATAGAATCATTGTCCTGGCTGATGGCCGCATCAAAGAATCGGGTACTCATGAAGAGCTCGTGGTGCGGCGAGGCCTTTACTGGAAACTCTACAATCTGCAATTTGAGGATGTGAGCTCATGATCTACAGCATGACGGGTTTTGGATCTGCACGGGCCGAGGCGCCGAATCTCGCGGTGCTCGTTGAGATCAAGAGCGTCAACCACCGCTATCTCGACGTTCATATCAAGATGCCGGGGGAATACCAGAATTTCGAGAACGTCATCCGGCAGAAGGCGTCCGCCGCATTCAAGCGGGGCCGGCTCGATGCGTTTGTCCGCATCGATTACAAACGCGAGAACATCAAACTGGATGTGAACCACAATCTGATTCGCGCCTACGTGGAGATGATGTCGGGATTGAAGACTTCGTATCCGATTCAGGGCGAACTGACGCTGGACATGATTACCCGGCTGCCGGGTCTGGTGACGATTTCGAGCAGCGATTTGTCGAAGGAGGAACTGGACCTGATCGGCCAGAAGCTCGGGGAAGCAACGGACACGGCCATTCAACAGCTGAAGCAGATGCGGATTACCGAGGGTCAGTCGCTGCTGGCCGATATCGACGGCCGCCTGCAGAATATCGACCGCCACGTGCAGACCATCCTCGCGCACTCGAAGGACTTTGTCGAACACTACCGCCAGCAGTTGATCGCCCGGGTGACCGAACTGGCGCCACAGCTTGTGGCGGAGAGCGGCCACCGGCTGGAGACCGAGGCGCTTTTATACGCCGAGCGCTGCGATATTGCTGAAGAAACCACCCGCCTGCGCAGCCATCTGGACCAGTTTGCCGGCCTGAAAAAGCTCCACGATGAAGCCGGTAAAAGAATGGATTTCATCCTCCAGGAAATGAACCGGGAAGTGACCACTACCCTGTCCAAAACCTCTGGCTTGAACGACTTGGGCGCCGGCATCGGCCAGTCCGCGATCGAAATCAAAGTCGAGATCGAAAAGCTCCGGGAACAGGTCCAAAACATCGAATAGGCTTCTGCCGCTGTGGTAAACTAAAAGTTTTCGGAAGGTGAATGCGCGGAAACCTATACATTGTCTCGGCGCCATCTGGGTCGGGTAAAACCACGCTACTCCAGCACTTACTTCGAAGTTTCAAGGATCTGAATTTCTCGGTTTCACATACGACGCGGCGTCCCCGGCAGGGGGAACGGGATGGTATCGATTATTTCTTCGTCGAGCGAGAAGCGTTCACGCGCATGGTGGAGAGCGGTGAATTTCTGGAGTGGGCCGAATTCAACGGCCAGCTTTACGGAACCACCCGCAAGTTCGTGCAGGAGCACCTGGAAAAGGGGCAGGACGTGATTCTTGACATCGATGTGCAGGGCGCCCGGCAGGTGAAATCGAAGATGGACGATGCGACCGCGATCTTCGTGCTGCCTCCGTCCTTCCAGGAGCTCGCGCGCCGGCTCAAGGCCCGTATGCTGGAAACCGATGATGTGATCCGCCGGAGGCTGGAGATCGCGCGCAGTGAGATCTATTTTTATCGTGACTACGACTACATCATCATTAACGACATTCTTGACAGTTCCATCCTTCTCCTCGAATCGATCGTCCGGAGCGGTACGGCCGTGCCCCGGCGCCAACAGGGACGCATCGAGGAGATCATCGCTTCGTTCGGAGGTCTAGCTTGATTACCATTCCCGATAATATCGACAGCAAATATCGCTTTGTCATTCTTTCCGCATTGCGGGCGCGCCAGCTTCAGGGCGGAAGCTCGCCCATGCTCAAAGAGCCGCGTCATAAGGCGACACAGGTAGCGCAGAAAGAAATTCTGAACGGTCTTGTGAAGTTCCGGATTCCGGAGAAAAACGTCAACCCGCCGGCACAAGAGCCGAAAAAAGAAGAAGAATGACGGAATGAAAGTCGCGCTCGGGGTCAGTGGCGGCATCGCGTGCTATAAGGCGGCAGAGATTCTGCGCCGCCTCCAGGACCGGGCAGTGGATGTTTCGGTCCTGATGACAAAAAGCGCAACGCAGTTCGTTACGCCGCTGACCTTCAGGGCACTCTCCGGCAATAAGGTTTACGTCGATCTGTTCGAAGGCCCGCGCCCGGGCGGGGATTTTGAAGGCGCTTTCGATCATATTCTTGTGGCGCAGGCGACCGACCTCTTTCTTGTCGCGCCCGCCACCGCGGATTGCATTGCGCGCCTGGCTGCAGGAGCCGCCGACGATTTTCTGACCACCTTTCATCTTGCCGTAACTGCTCCTCTCGTCATTGCCCCCGCGATGAACACGCGGATGTGGCAGCACCCTTCGGTTCAGGCGAACGTGCAAACACTGCGGAGGCGCGGCGCCCATATCATCGATCCGGAAGAGGGACGCATGGCGTGCCGTACGTACGGTCCGGGCCGGCTCGCTCCCGTCGAAGAGATCGTCGATTATGTGATGAGCATCCTGAACCGGTCGCGCGATCTGGAAGGACGTAAGATCGTTGTGACTGCGGGGCCGACGGTGGAAGACATCGACCCGGTTCGATACCTAAGCAATCGATCTTCCGGAAAAATGGGTTATGCACTTGCCCATGCGGCGCGGAATCGCGGTGCAAAGGTGGTCTTGGTCTCAGGACCTGCAGATCTCGATTTTCCAGACACGATCCACGTTCGCACTACGGAAGAGATGCGGCGTGCGGTGCTGGATCACGCGGCCGGCGCCGATGTGGTGATCAAGGCTGCCGCCCCACTCGATTTCCGGCCCAAAATGGTTGCGGCGCAAAAGATCAAAAAGAAGAACGCGGATCTCACCATCCAGCTTGAACCGACGGTGGACATTCTGAAAGAACTCGGCAGCCGGAAAAATGGAATTATCCTGGTCGGGTTTGCGGCGGAAACCGAGAATCACGTTGCCAACGGTCTGGAGAAGTTACGCGACAAGAACCTGGACCTCATCGTCGTTAATCCCGCAAGTGGTCCTGATTCGGCCTTCGATAGCGATATGAATCACGCGACAATCATTGAGGCGTCCGGCCACAGCGAGGAAATTCCTCTGGTGAGTAAGCACGAGATGGCGGACAAAATTCTCGATCGCGTGGTGCAATTGCTGAAATGAATCCGGACGAACTTGCAGCTCAGCTCCAATTTTTTCGTGATATCGGCGTCGAGTCGCTGTCGCTGCCCGAACAGGTTGCCGTTGCCGTTCAAGAGGTTCCTGAAACCCCAGTGCCCATTTCAAAAGACATGACTACTCTCGAATCCATCCGGGCGGAGCTCGGCGATTGTCAGCGCTGCAAACTCGCTCCGTCCCGAACGAATATCGTTTTCGGCTCGGGTAATCCCACTGCCGAGCTTGTTTTCGTCGGAGAAGCTCCGGGCTCTGATGAAGATCAGCAGGGTCTGCCGTTTGTCGGGCGGGCAGGCCAGCTGTTGACGAAAATCATCGAATCGATCAACCTCACCCGTGAAGATGTATACATCTGCAACGTCTTGAAGTGCCGTCCCCCCGGCAACCGGAATCCGGAGCCCGATGAAGTCGCTGCCTGTAATCCTTTTTTGAAAAAGCAGTTGGCGGCCATACGTCCAAAAGTAGTCTGCTGCCTTGGAACCTTCGCGGCGCAAACCGTGCTTCAGATGACCACGCCGATTTCGAAACTTCGGGGGACGTTTTTTGACGTGGACGGCATACGCGTCATTGCGACATTCCATCCCGCCTATCTGCTGCGTTCGCCTGAGAAGAAGCGTGAAGTCTGGGAAGACATGAAGCAGATTCGCGCCGAGCTTTTCCGGCTCAAGTTCTAGCTCCCGATGTTTGCCGACGTCGCGGTGTGCCTGCCGCTGTCGCGGACCTTTGTTTATCGCGTTGACGAGCCCATCGAGACCGGCTGCCGTGTCGTGGTGCCGTTTCGCAAGCGTGAGATCGAGGGATTCGTCGTTGCGCTGAAGGATAGCGCGCAGGGAATTGAAGCCCTTTCCATCACGAAAGTGATCGATGCGCAGCCGCTTCTTCGTCCCGAGATCTTCAGCTTGTGCCGCTGGATTGCGGAATATTACGTCTCACCTCTGGGCGAGGTCTTGAAGGGCGCGCTGCCGCCGGGAATAACCGCAAAACACGTGGAGCGGGGAGTTTCTGCCGTCTCGCGAGATTCCCCGGGAGATGGTCCGCGCCCGCGTCCCCGATTGACTGCCGATCAGACCCGCGCCCTGAAAACGATCCTTGAAGCGCGGGGCTTCCATCCCATTCTCCTCCACGGCGTCACCGGCAGCGGCAAAACCGAAATCTATATGCACGCAGCGGAGCATTTTCTCGAGGCCGGCAGGACCTCGCTCATTCTGGTTCCTGAAATCGGTCTCACGCCGCAGCTTACCGGACGTTTTTCCGAACGCTTTCCAGGTAAGACCGCGATCCTTCACAGTTCTCTGACCAAACGGCAGCGGATCGACGAGTGGCTTCGCATCCATCGCGGCGAGGCGCCGATCGTTATCGGCACGCGGTCGGCCGTCTTTGCGCCGTTAAGCGGCATCGGCCTCATCGTTGTGGACGAGGAGCATGAGACCAGCTACAAGCAGGAGGAAATGCCGCGTTACAATGCGCGGGACACCGCCGTGATGCGGGCGAAGCTGGCCGGCGCAGCGGTCGTGCTCGGTTCGGCAACGCCGTCGATGGAATCCTACCGGAACGCCGAAGCCAAAAAGTACCAACGCGTTCCGCTCACGGCTCGGGTTGAAGATCGCGCGCTTCCAGGCGTCGAGATCGTGAATATGCGCGAAGAATATTCCGCGGCCGGCAAACAGGTCATCTTTTCGAGACCTCTGCTTCAGGCGATTGCGGTCCGGCTCGAGCGCCGCGAGCAGACGATGATTCTGCTCAACCGCCGGGGATTCGCGGCGTTTCTGCTCTGCCGTCATTGCGGCTTCACCTTTCAATGCACCGCCTGCAGCGTGGCGATGACCTACCATCGGGCAATCGGCAAACTGCTCTGCCACTACTGCGGTCTGGCGCGCCGCCCTCCGGTCCGCTGTACGGAATGTGACAGCGAATACATCCACTATGTCGGCGAGGGGACCGAGCGTCTGGAAGCGGACCTCAAGGATATCTTTCCCGATGCGCGAATCGGCCGGGTCGATCGAGACACGATGAAGCACTTACGGGATTACGAGCGCGTTCTCGGCGGATTCCGGAACGGGGAAATCGACATTCTGGTGGGAACGCAGATGATCGCCAAAGGGCACGATTTTCCTGGAGTCACTCTGGTCGGGGTTATCGGCGCGGATGCGCCGCTCTCGCTGCCTGACTTTCGCGCGGCCGAAAGAACTTTCCAATTGCTCACTCAAGTCGCCGGCCGCTCCGGCCGCGGCGATCAGCCCGGCGAGGTCGTTATTCAAAGTTATTTTCCGGACCACTACACGTTTCAGCTTGCCGTGAACCAGCGCTTTGAAGATTTCTTCGCGCGCGAATCGCGATACCGTAAAGCGATGTTCTATCCCCCGTTCACGTCGCTCGCCGGGATCATGGTTACGGACCGCGATCCCGGCCGCGCCGTCAGTCTTGCGCGCGAAGTGGGCGAGTTCCTCGATTCGCTGCGCTCAGACTCGATTCGGATTCTCGGTCCCGCGCCGGCTCCCCTCGAGCGGATCAAGCATCTGCACCGTCACCAGTTGCTGATCAAGTCCTCTTCGCGCCCGGCACTGCACCGCATGCTCGAAGGGTTGCAGCATTACATCGAAGAGAAAAAGATCGGGGCGACGAAAGTGATCATTGATGTAGATCCGATCTCGTTATTGTGAAGGGGGTCGCACACCTGAATTCCGTATTTCAGAAATTCAGGTGTGCGACCCCCTTCAGTAAATGATCTTGAGCCCGAGTTGAATTCGCCGCGAATCCGTTGCCAGCGTGGAGATCAAGCCAGCGGACGGACTGATCGAGGTGCCGGAAAAGACGGTCGCATTCGGCGGCCCCAGATTGACATGATTGAAGGCGTTGAAGAACTCCGCTCTGAACTGCATCGACACGCCCTCGGACAGCGTGGTGTTTTTCAACAGCGACAAGTCGACGTCGGTCAGGCTCGGCCCGCGGAATGTCCCGCGGCCGAGGCTGCCAAAGGTTCCTGTCACCGGAAGCGTGAAAGCGGTCGGATCGAACCATTGTGTCTGTTTGCGAAGAATGACCGGTCCCGTAAACGAGGTGCTGAGATTCGGACGATCGGGGTTTCGTGTATCTCCATCAGCCGATCGATTCGATCCTACGAGGGGCGTGAACGGGAAGCCGCTGAGCAGCGATGAAATGCCGTTCAATTGCCAGCCCGAGATCAGTTTCGCGGCTCCTTTGGCGTTGTTCGAGCCAAACGGCAAATCGAAGTGGCCGGAGAAGCTCGCCTGGCTTGTCGGCGTCAGCGCGGAAGCGCCCCAGTCACGGCGCAAGTCGGTCCGGTCATAGATCATCTGCGGCTGATTCTGCGCTTGTGCGATCGTCAGCGCCGAATTCATGTCGAGGTTCTTCGCCCAGGTGTAATTGGCGCGGAACTGCACCCGTTTGCTCAAGCGCCGGTTTACCTCGAATTGCAGCGCGTTATAGCTGCTGTTTCCCGCCGTGTACCAGAAGAAGCCCGCGCCCAGATACGGATTGGGGCGCGCGGAAGTGGCGGGCGACGGCGGAGTTGTGAGCGCAGGAATGTAGCGTTGGCCGTGAGCGACTGTACCGCTGCGGCAACCGGCGGGATCCGTGCACGTCTGGGCCGCGATCGAATTCGGATCAATGCTGAGCATTCCGTGATAACCGAAAGAGCCCACGTATCCGATCCGGATGGCCGTATCGGCGCCGATCTGCTGCTCGAGTGTCAGATTCCATTCATTTACTGCGGGAGTTTGCGCATCCGGCTGTATTCCTTGCGGAGCAAATGTGCTGCACGTTGCCGGCTGCCCCGGACCGCAGGCCGGCTGCGGTTGAACGCCCTTGGTAATGGGCAGGAAATTAGAGAGCTGGCCGTTGAATGTAACCGAACCGTTATACGGCGGAAGCGAATTCACCAGAAACGACAGGTTGTCGATCAGGGAGTAGTACACTCCAAACCCGGCACGGACAGCCGTCTTGCCCGTCCCGAACGGATCCCATGCGAGAGCGATTCTCGGACCGAAGAGCGCCTTCGCGTTGTTCTTCGTAAATATGGAGTTTCCGACGATGGGGTTCGTTTCGAGCGCGCCGGTGGAAGGATCGACAATATAGTTGGAGGCGTGACCGAATTTTTCGTTCCAACCATTCGTAAATTCATGCCGCAGCCCGACCCGAAGGGTCAGGTTCCGGCGCAATCGCATCGAATCCTCCGCAAACCACGCCCCAAACCAGCTTCGGAATGACAGCTCTGTCGGATTCGGCACAACCTGGAACGTGCTGGTGTTTCCCTGCAGGAAGGCCGTTATGTTCGTGAAGGTGGCGACTCCCAGCTGGCGCGAAGCTGTATTTTCGTTCTCCTGGATTTTCTGGAACCAGGCGCCGACGCTGAACTGATGCTTCCCACGGCTTATCTGCACTGTATCGGTGAACGTATAAAGGTTCCTGGCATCGAGCGCGCCGGCCGCATTGTTCGGCCCTGCCGCCGTGATCGCTGCTGCAGCCGTGGTAGATGTCGTTCCGCCGATCGTGACGCCGCCCGGACCCTGCCCGGTCACAAAGGCGAGACTTGCGGGAAATGAAGCAAGCAATGAGGAACCAAGAGCGAATGAAGCCCGGGAATATCCCGTGCTCAACGTATTCAGAACGAGCGGCGAGAAGATGTGCGTTTCACGGATGCTTGCCACCTGAGACCGCAGCGCCAGGTTGTTGGCAAACAACGGGTCGGCCAGCGGCGAAAGGTTGCTCCCGGTATCGATCGTGTAAGAAGCGGACAGCGCATCCGCGGTGCGTAGGTTGTAATCCGTCTTCCAGGTTCCGAAGTCTTCGTTGATCGACTGTTTCGGACTGTTGTAGGCGTATGCGCTTCCACTGGGCACCGCCGCTGCTCCGGCCGTTGTGGATGGTACAAAAATCTCCGGGCCGTTGGCCTGCGGCCAGAGCTGAAAGAAGTTCAGCATCGCGGGGTTCAGATTGGCCACCGTCGAATAGACACCGGTAGCCGCATTCGGCACCTTGCCCGTGCGGGCCTGATCGTCAGGTACAACGGCAACACTTCCGATCCCGAGACGGTGCCGGAATCCTTCATAATTTCCGAAAAAGAACGCGCGATCTTTCTGAATCGGACCGCCGACGCTGCCGCCAAACTGATTCCGGCGGAAAGGGGCGGGCGAGCTTTGCCCGCCTGCGGGATTGATGTCGAATATCGTTCTCGCATCCAGTGCGCTGTTTCTCAGAAACTCAAAAACAGAGCCGTGGAACTGATTCGTGCCGGACTGCGTTACGACCGTCACTTGCGAGCCCGCTCGTTTGCCATACTCGGCCGAGTAGGTGCCCGACTGCACATTGAATTCGCGGACGGCATCGATGCCGAGCAGGTATCCGCTGACACCACCGGGCGTGACTGCCAGCTGGCTGGACCCCGTGTATTCAATTCCGTTCATGAGGAAGATGTTGTCCAGCGGCCGTCGTCCGTCCACCGAGAAGGTGAAGCCGCTGCTCGTCACTGTGCCTGGGCTCTTGTACGTATAGTTGATGCTGCCCGGGCTCAATGTAATCAGGCTGTCGAAGCTGCGGCCGTTGAGAGGCAGTTCCTTGATTTCGCGTTCGCCAACGACGCCCGAAACCGAAGCCGTCGTGGTATCGACCAAAGACGTCTCCGAAGAAACCGTTACTTCCTGTGCAACCTGGCCGACATCCAGCCGGAGATTGACGATGGCTTCCTGGCCGACGACGAGACTGATGCCAGTCCGGACCGCGGCCCTGAAGCCGGGCTTCTCCGCACGGACCTCCTGCGCGCCGAGCGGCAGGGCAAGAAGGTGGAAGTTTCCGTTCTCGTCCGTCGTCGCCGTTCGGACCGCGCCGGTTTCCAGGCTTTTGACGGTGACAATTGCGCCACTCACCGCGGCGCCGGTCGCGTCGTCGACCCGGCCGGCGATGTCGGCCGTCACTTGGGCCGACGCGGGCTGCAGACTGCCGGCCAGAAACACGATTCCCACCAGTACGCCAATCCATCCACCAACCCATCGTTTTGTCATTCGTGGACTCCTCTTTTCGAGGGAGGCAGTCTATCATTTTCCCGTATCCTTATTTACATGGCCGATCCAAAGCTGCCGAACAGCGTAGGTCTGGAGTTCGTCGAGAGTCTCTATGCGTCCTATGTTCGTGACCCTCAGTCGGTTTCACCCGACTGGCGCGATTACTTTCAAGCGCTGTCCGAGGGCAACGGCTTTTCGACGCCGCCGGACGTCACGCCGGCCCTCAAGCCGTGGAGCATCTTTAATCCTCCGTCCGCCCACGGCAACGGCGCCGTCGCCGAACAGGCGACCACCGCTGTTTTACAGGAGCGCGTCGACCAGTTGATCCGCAATTACCGGGTGCGTGGACACATGGCCGCACAACTCGATCCGCTGGGTATTCCGCGGGCGACTCCGCCGGAATTGGATCCGGATTATTACGGCCTGACCGAAGCCGACATGGATCGTCATTTTGCTTGCGAGGCGATGTGCGGTGGCGGCGCGCTGACGCTGCGTGAGATCCTGGATCGGCTACGCCATACGTATTGCCGGACCATCGGCGTGCAGTTCATGCACATCGATGACAGCTTTGTGCGCCACTGGCTCCAGCAGAAGATGGAAAGTTCCGGCAACCGCCTGAATCTGAATCGCGCTGAGCAGATTCGTATCCTGACGCGGCTGACCGATGCGGTCATCTTCGAGGAATTCATCCGCAAAAAATTTATCGGCGCCAAAAGCTTTTCGCTGGAAGGGGCCGAAAGCCTCATTCCCCTGCTCGATCTTGCGATCGAGCGGGCCGGCGAGCAGGCTATTGACGAAATCGTGCTGGGAATGGCGCATCGCGGGCGGCTTAACGTTCTGGCGAATATCATGGCGAAGAGTCCGCGCGAGATATTCCGGGAGTTCGCCGATCTTGACTCTGAGCTGTATATCGGAGGCAGAGGCGATGTGAAGTACCATCTCGGCTACAGCTCGGATTGGGACACGGTGTCCGGCCGGAAGATCCATCTTTCGCTCTGCTTCAACCCCAGCCACCTCGAGTTCGTGAATCCCGTCGCGCTCGGCCGCATGCGCGCAAAGCAGGATCGGACCGGCGATTCTGACCGGCAGCGCGGCCTCGTGATCCTGATACACGGTGACGCCGCATTCGCCGGGGAAGGTGTGATTCAGGAAACATTGAATTTGAGCCAGCTCGACGCTTACACGGTCGGCGGGACGCTGCACATCATCGTGAACAACCAGATCGGCTTTACAACGTCGCCAGGCGAAACAAAATCGAGCACGTATGCCAGTGACGTTGCGAAAATGCTGCAAATCCCGATTTTCCACGTCAATGGTGAAGATCCTGAAGCGGTGGCGCAGGTGATCCGGCTGGCTATGGATTTCCGGCGGACGTTCAAGCGGGATGTCGTCGTCGACATGTGGTGTTACCGCAGGCTCGGCCATAACGAAGGAGACGAGCCGGTGTTCACGCAGCCTCTGCTGTACCGCGCGATCAAGCAGCGCAAGCCGGTCCGCGAGGGATACCTTGAACACCTGCTGAAGTTGAACGGGGTGACGAAAGAGGAAGCGGATGAGATCGCCGTCCGGCGCCACGACAACCTCGAGCGCGAACTGTCGCAGGCGAAGAGCGAGTCGTATAAACGTCCTTCAGAGATCCCGCGCCGTATCTGGAACGGCTATGCCGGCGGACCGGATAAAGAGGTTGAAGAGGTCGATACCAGCGTCGATCGCGACAGGCTCGTCGAGTTGCTCGAAATGCAAACGACCTTTCCGGTGGATTTTCATCCGCATCCCAAGATCGAAGCCGGAATGCGGTCGCGGCGTCAGATGGCTCGCGGCGAACGTCCGCTGGACTGGGCGGCCGGCGAAGCCCTCGCCTTTGCCTCGGTTGCGACGGAAGGCGCGCGAGTCCGTCTCTCCGGCCAGGATTCGGAGCGCGGCACGTTCAGCCATCGCCACGCCGTGCTTCATGATGTGGAGAGCGGCCACAAATACATGCCGTACAGGAATCTTGCTCCGGATCAGGCGCCGGTCGATATTTACAACAGCCCGCTGTCCGAAACAGGCGTGCTTGGATTCGAATACGGCTACAGCCTCGACATGCCGGATGGACTGGTTGCCTGGGAAGCGCAATTCGGCGATTTCTGGAACGCGGCGCAGGTCATCGTCGACCAGTTTATAGCGGCCGCCGAGGACAAATGGCGGCGGCTGAGCGGCATTGTCCTGTTGCTGCCGCACGGACTGGAAGGCCAGGGGCCCGAGCACTCGAGCGCCCGGCTCGAACGCTTTCTTGTGCTCGCCGCCGACGACAATATGCAGATCGTTCAGCCGACCACGCCGGCCCAGCTGTTTCATTGCCTGCGGCGCCAGGTATTGCGCCGCTGGCGCAAGCCGCTTGTCGTCATGACGCCGAAGAGCCTGTTGCGCGATCCACGGGTCGTTTCAAGTCTCGACGAATTCGCCGCCGGCCGGTTCGAACGTATTCTGCCGGACGTCCCTGCCTTCAAACCTTCGGAAGCCGAGCGGATTTTGATGTGCAGCGGTAAGGTTTATTTCGATCTCGAGAAGGAACGCCAGCGCCTGGGGCGGAAGGATGTCGCGATTTTGCGCCTGGAGCAGTTTTATCCCGTCAGCGATGCGTCCTTTGAATCTGTTCTGCGATTCTATCGAGAGGGCACTCCGCTCTATTGGGTTCAGGAGGAACCGGAAAACATGGGAGCATGGTACTTCCTCAAAATCCGCTTCGGCGACGCAGTTTTGAATCGTTTTCCTTTCAAAGGGATTTCGCGTCCGGCGTCCGCGAGTCCGGCGACGGGTTCTCATAGCAGTCACAAAAAAGAACAGGAAAGGTTGATCGCGGAGGCCTTTGCATAGATCCGCAAAATCATCCGCGAGATGCTTCCGGCGCCGGGCTGCGTATTCCACCCAGCGTTCGCCTGGTGTTACCATACAGCTCGATGATCACGCTACGGTCGGAGCAAGTGCGGGCTCTTCGCGCAAGTTCGGTATATGCGCATATCCCGTCGCTCATCAGGCATGTGCAGCAATTCCACGCCGGCAAGATTCCCCAATTGGGCGCGGAGAGCGTCGATAGCTTCGTCACTCGGGCCGCGGAAGCGGCTGCGGCCCACGAGCTTTATTCCGAGCAAGCGTTGGCTCGCTTTGTGGACATCGCCATCGTGAAAGGCTTGCCGCTTCCGCCGGCCATAGAGGAGATCCTGCGGCAGGACAGCCCCGCGTCTCCCCCCGAGCGGCTCGAGAAGGCGTGGCGCAGTCTGCTCTTTGAATTGGAGGCTGAAGCGTGATCCTGGAAGACGGGGCGGCACCCAGCCCGCAGGTTCAGTCGCTCGTGCAGGCGAAAGAGGCTGGCGCCAGGTACAGTGCGGCGCCAGGCGTCGTCCCCTGTCCGTATGCGAAGGAAAAGAAGGAGGAGGGGCCGAAGCCGCCGCTGAAGGTCGTGCTATGGCACATCCGGGAGCTGGGGGGCGGCTTCCAGTCGCCTGCGAAGCGCCCCGACTTCTGCATTGCCGCCTACGCCGCTCTCATCCACGCCACTCATGCGGACGTTGCGATCGTGGTGGGCCTCGGACGCTCGATCGGGCTGAAACCGGTCAAGGACCACGGCCACATTCGTGTGGAGAAGGAATCGTCGGATACGGGGCTGGCGGAAGCCAGGCGTCTGACTCTGGCTCTCGGGTCCGACTGGCGGCTGGCGTCGGCAAACGGCCCCGACAACAAGCCTGTCTATCACAAGAGCGAGACTGCATGCTTCCTTTACAACACGAACCGTGGGATCCATTGCGGCGCGGTCACGTTGGTTAAGTGCGGAGCCGCGTTCCTCGCCATCGCGCCCATGCAGATTCCCGGCACCTTCGACGCGCCCCCAACCCTGCCGCTGCTGGCTCCCCTGAGCGTCGGACGGAGGACCTCCTCGGATGAGGAAGCACCCGGTCCGCAAGCGAACGGCGAGCTGCCGGCAATGGCGCTGATCGGCTTCTCCGCCCTCGATGGGCTCAAGGGCAGCAGCGACTACGCGGGCCTCCGCAGTGCGTGCGACGTCGAGTACGCGCCGCCTCTGAATGAAGGCACGCTGTTGCAACAGCCGTTCTGGGAAAAGGTTGCTGCAGATTCGGAACGTCTGCTTGAAAACCACATGGCGGTTAATCCCGCTGATGTGATCCTTCAGAACAAGGCCATGTATTGGGAAGCTCTTCCGCCGGCGGAGCACCCAAAGGCGCTCGACAAAGTGAGCGGACGCCTTGCCGACGCGCTGCTGGTGCGCAAAACCGGTGGCGCGACGCTGCGCCTGGACAAGGTGCGGGCGCTCGACCTCGTGCGCGCCTCCCTCGACAGCGCAGCCCTCGGCGAGCTGGGCCGGGGTTCGGCGCTGCCCGAGGATAGCGTGCTCGTCTCGCAGCGGAAGGCCTACGCCGCGACGCTGCCAAAAACGAAACAGGCTTCAGCCGGGAGCTCCTCGGAAGTCCAGATCGCCGAAGCCTCCCTGTTTGTCCGCAAACTTTCGGACCATTGGCCAATCCTGGCCGACGTGTATCTGGCCTAGCGATCCGGGAAGGAGCGGAAAGTGTCACGCGAGAACTTGCAGAAACTGGGCGTCCTGGCCGGAAAGGCGAAGGGCCCACGCGGCTTGACGGTCGCCTTGCCAAAGCAGACTGACGCGGCATATATCTGGAAAGGCGCCTCGATCCACCCCATGCAGGCCTTGCAGAACATTCAACACCGCACCGTACGCGAGGCGCTGCGTCCGATAGTCGGCGATGACGAGCGGCGTGACGAAACCGGCAAGCAGCTCGGCTCGTTCTGCTACTTCGACGCCTCGACGCCGAAGCTGTTGCCGACGCCGGACAGCCTGGCCGGAGACAAACACTTCCTCGAGGAGCGGATCGCCGACTCCAAAACCAAGATCCAGAATATCCAACGCGTGATCCGCAAGCTCGACACGCTGGAGGATCCGTCCGGTCCCGGGGACACGGTCAAGGGTAAGCTCAAAGCGCAGCTCGTCGAGGTCCGCAAGATCTCGTCGGCCGTGCCGAGCCGTTCAAAGAAGCTCCTGGAGCTGGGTGCGTCACTCGACGATCTTTCGGACGACCTGGACGGAATCGAGACCGAGGACACCGAAGGGTTGGCGAACGCCGCCGGCCGGCTGCTGGACATCGCCACCAGCGTGGAGAACGAGCTTCAGGGCTACTGCTGCCTCGCAAACTTCCACGTCATCGATACCTTCTATCTCTTCCGCTTGCTGGTGAAGTATCGCTTTCAGTCCGCTGAGGAAATCACCAGCGACATCAAGAGCGACGTCAGCGGAGCGGTGACCGGGTTCCTGCACAACGGACCCGATGGCGCGACGCGTTGGGTAACGGAATGGCTCACGGCAAAACTCGTAGCCCTTAACGTCGAGTTGGGGAAGATCGACGCCACGAATCTCTTCTTCTATCTCAAAGGCGGCCGCGCCCTGGAATATCTGCTGGGCACGCCGGCCGCCGGGCAGAACGATTTCGACACGGGCATCATCATCAACCCGAACCTGCCGCCGGCCGAGTGGTACGAACTGTTCCGCAAGGTCCACAACCTGTGCGTCCGCCACCTGAGGCAGTGCAAGTATGAGTTCATCGGGCTGCTCGATCGGAACAAGGACGCCTTCGACGCCTACGTGAAGTCCCTGGACAAGCCGCCGGACTCGGGAGAGGCCGCAGACGACGATGCCGACGAAGGCGGGCTGGCGGAAGAGCAAGCCAAGCGCGAAGCCGACCTGATGATGCAGCTCGAACCGCCCGACGAACGGGCGAGCGGGAAGGCCGAGTTAATCGATATCGGCATGCCCCGGCGCGATACGCCCGAGGTGTGGGAGACGTGGCATCTGAAATCGGCCGCCGTTAAGGCCGGCGACGGCATGGTGTATCCGGGACCGCTCTACTACATCGGTGAGTATGTGATGATGATCCGTGACGCGCTCCAGCCGGGTTCGCGTGCGGCGAAAAAGTCGAATAAGCGGGTCGTGCGGTTGTCGAAGCTGCTGAACAGCGATAAGACCGACGCCGCGGTGGAGCACGAGATCACGGAGATGCCCGGGACTCTCCTGCCCGAAGCGCTGAAGGCCACAGACGCGTTCGGAAACGACACCAAGGCCGTGAAAATCGTCCTCGCCCAACTCGCCTTTGCGCACCTGCTGCGCGAGGATGCCTTCTTTCGCGAACGGCTGGACCCCTACATTAAAGCGAAGATCGCCGCGAAGGATACGTTCGCGCCGCTACCCACCGAATTCTCCGACGCTATCAAAGTGTTGAAGCCCGCCGAGATCGCCACCGCGAAGGCTTGCGGGTTCGCCGACAAGCTGGCAGCACAGATCGAACAGCACTTGATGGACCGCGGCGAGTTCTTCAGGCGGCAGCGGAAGGAGTTCAGCCGTTTCGTGAAGGCGATTTACACGGCTTCGATCTTCAGCAACCAGGCCGAGGAACTGAATCTGATGTTCTGCGTCGTGGGCTCGTTTGCTGCGCGCCTGCACGCCGAATACGCCGACTACGAGCACATGGAAGACATCGAGCCCCTGCATCGCGTCGACCTCAAGGTTTTCTGCAAAGCGGACGCCGATCCGGGCATCGTCATGGACATCATCGCGCCGGGAATCATCGAGGCCTATCGCGCTCATCCCGAAACGCCCGAGTATGCAGTGATCGAAAGCACGAACAACTCCGTGAACATGTACTGGCCCACGGAAGAGCGAATGGGCGAGTTCACCTATAAGCCCCTCGTCATCCGGTTGAGCGTGGAGAAACGTAAGGATTGGCCGCAACTATCGTTCGTCTGGGGTTATCCGGTGCTGAGCATGCGCGACCTGGTGTGGGAGTACATCAAGGAGTGCGGCCATACGGAGGAGGTAGGGGCGCGCAGACGTCTGCGCAAAACGGCGGAAGCGCTGACGGACATTATTTCCAAATTCGAGAATCCCGGCGCGAAGGGTATCGGAGCTTCGCCTCCGCCGGTCGTGTTGGTCGTGCCGGATGCGCCCCAGCCCCCGCCGCCTCCTGAAGTCCGGCGCACGGTGACCGGCCTGAACAAAATCGCCCAGGCCCAGCCGAACTGGTGCTGGGCCGCGGTAAGCGCGATGATGCGCGGGCTCTACGGCGGAGAGGTCGTCACGCAACAGCAGATTGTGCGCGCCTGGGCGGGCAACGAAAACGATCAGCAGGGTCCGCTGCAACTGACCGGCATCACCTTCAACAACCGCGGGCAGGGTGTGGCGCTGAGCTGGACCGATGTGAAAGCGGAGATCGACGCGGACCGTCCCTTCGTCATCGCAAGCGGCCAGCACTACATGGTATGCACCGGATACGTCGAGCAGGGGGCCTCCCGGAAACTGCTGTATTGGGATCCGCTGCCGACAGGACGCGGAGCCGACAAGACCATCAGCTACGACGGCTACCAGGGAATGATCCGCGGCGCGGGAGCGACCTACTGCCGGTTCAGCGGCCCCGGCCGCCGGATAGCGTAGGGATTCGTGGAATGTAAGAAAGTCTCTGTTGATCGCGGAGGCCTTTGCATAATACGGTACTGAAGATGTCCGTTGAACTGGTCGTCCCATCCGTCGGTGAATCCATCACAGAAGTCGAAATCGGAGACTGGCTGAAGAAGCAAGGCGAGTCCGTGAGCCAGGACGAACCGGTCGTCGTGATCGAAACAGACAAGGTTACGGTGGAGTTGTCCGCGCCCGCCAGCGGAACGATCTTGTCGACGCTGAAGAAGAAGGGCGAGAAGGCTTCAGTCGGCGACGTGATCGGTTATATCGAAACCAATGGTTCCCGCGCAGCGGCGGACGGCCGGGCCTTGGTCCCCGTCAAGCCGGAGCCGATCGACTCCAAAGCGCCACCCGTTATTACACCGTCAGCCAGCAGCCGTGAAGAGCAGATCGTACCGATGACGCCGATCCGCCGCCGGATTGCCGAGCGGCTGGTGGAAGCCCAGAAATCGGCCGCGCTGCTGACGACATTCAATCAAGTCGACATGTCCGCGGTCATGGCCCTTCGCGCGCAGCACCAGGAGACATTCCAGTCGAAGTATCGGATCAAGCTGGGCTTCATGTCCTTCTTTGTCAAAGCGTCGATCGAGGCCTTGAAACTCGTTCCTCAGGTGAATGCCGAGATTCGCGGTCACGACATCGTTTATCGCAATTACTACGATATCGGAATCGCGGTCGGCGGGGGCAAGGGACTGGTTGTTCCCGTTATCCGCAATGCCGAGCGAATGAGCTTTGCAGAGATCGAGCGGACCATATCGGACTTCGGCCAGCGCGCCATTGCGAATCAATTGAAGGTCGATGAGCTTCAGGGCGGCACCTTTACCATCAGTAACGGCGGGATTTACGGTTCGATGCTTTCAACGCCGATCGTCAATCCGCCGCAAAGCGGTGTCCTCGGCCTTCATGCCATCGAAGACCGTCCGGTGGCGCGCAGCGGCGCCGTCGTTATCCGGCCGATGATGTATGTGGCGCTGACCTACGATCACCGTGTGGTTGACGGCCGTGAGGCCGTGACTTTCCTGACACGAGTCAAAGAAGTGATTGAAGAACCGGCGCGGTTGTTGTTAGAAGTTTAAACTCTATGCAACTGGCAAGCGCTGTTCTCATGGTCCGGCCCGTTTCGTTCGGCTTCAATCCGGATACCGCCCCTTCCTTCATGTTCCAGAGAGAAATCACCGATTCGAACCGCCGGGAAGTGGAGCGGCGGGCGCGCATGGAATTCGACATTCTCGAGAGCAGGCTGAAAGCAGCGGGTGTCGAAGTGATCGTGGTCGAAGACAAAGAAGAACTCCATACGCCGGACGCCGTGTTTCCGAACAACTGGGTTTCATTTCACCATGACGGCACCGTCGTCCTGTATCCCATGCTGGCGCCCAGCCGAAGGCCGGAGCGCCGCCGGGACATCATCGATAAATTGCAATCGAGCGGATTCCGCGTATCGCGCGTCATCGACCTCACGCACCATGAAGATCAGGGACGCTTCCTCGAGGGAACCGGCAGCGTGGTGTTCGATCATGCGGATCACATTGCCTACGCGGCTGTCTCGCCGCGAACCGACGAAACCGTGCTCAAAGAACTTTGCGCGTCGCTTGGCTACAACCCGGTCACGTTTCATGCCGTTCTCGCGAATGGCGATCCGATCCTGCACACCGACATGACCATGAGCATGGGCGACCGGTTTGTGGTTTTCTGCCCGGATGTGATCGCCGATTCAAGCGAGCGGAAACGCGTCCTGGACAGTCTGAAGTCGGCGGGCCGCGACCTGATTGCGATCGATCCCAAACAACTCGAGCACTTCGCCGGAAATGTACTGCAAGTTCAAACGAAGGAAGGACGAAGCGTTCTCGTCATTTCCACTTCGGCCTGCCTCGCGCTCCGTCCCGAACAGCGCAACGCTATTCAGAAATTCACGCAGATCGTCGAATCGCCTCTGCCGGTGTTCGAAGGCATCGGCCGCGGCAGCGCGCGCGGCATGATGGCTGACGTGCACCTGCCGCGGTTGTAGGCAGTCTCCACACTAAAAATATGTCGAACCTGCGGCACGCTCCATAATCGGCCACTCCTCTTCGATGACCTCTCCGCGAAGGCAGAAGAATCGGTCGTAGAGATTCACGGTCGGGTCGCAGTGGGGAATGATCAACCGGAGGCGGTCGCCAAGGCGGATGCTGTCGTCGTTCACGACTAAGCGGCCGTGCTCGTCGCCCGCGAATTCATAAGCAATGCCGCTCATGCCGAGCACTTCAGGACCGAAGCCTCGATCGGTTGCCAGGGCTTTGATTCCCGCGTCGACGATGGCTTTACCGGCCGAACGGTGGACGACCGTCGAGAGCACGCATAGCGCGGGAGCGAAGTCTTCATAAACCGCTCCGCCGGCTCCGCCGATTTTCCGGTACTCCACATCCATGAACACATATGAGCCGGACTGCATTTCCGTGATGCCCTGGATGTCCGCGTCGATGTTATATGTTCCGGTGCTTGCGCCGCTGAGGATTTCCACCCGGTGACCATGCTTCGTAAGCAGATCCCGGGTTGCGATCGCTTTCTCGAGCGCGCGCCGTGACGCGGTGCGGCGTTCGTCATAGCCGACAACATGAGCGGCATGTCCGGCGTAGGCGCATAGGCCCTTCAATTCAAGATTCTTTGAACGTCCGATTGCTTCGGCCAGGTTCAAAGCGGGCTCGCCCGGCGCGATGCCGGTACGGTTCTGGCCGATATCGAGATCGATCAATATCGTGATCCGAAGTCCGGAGTGCGCAGCAGCGCGTTGAAGGTCCTTTACGTTGGCCGCGTTGTCCACGACCGCCATTGTTTCCGGCGCCTCCGAAATAATACGCATCAGCCGCGAGATCTTCGGCTCTCCGACCATCTCGCCTGTGATGAGCAGACCTCGAATGCCCCCGCGATTCAAGACTTCCGCTTCAGCAATCGTCGCTGCGCAGATTCCTATCGCGCCCTGCTGTATCTGGCGCCGCGCAATGTTGACGCACTTGTGGGTTTTTGCGTGTGGCCGCAGCGCGATGCGGCGATCCCGTGTGAAGCGGCTCATCTTGTCGAGATTCGCCTCAAACCGATCGAGATCCAGTACCAGGCACGGGGTCGGCAAATCGTGGATTTTTTTCACGGGCCGCAGTGTACCACCGCAGTGATCCACTAACTTTGTGGAATTCGGCGCACCAGCGCTGTTTCGAAACTGCACGAAAACAAAGGCATCGCACGGGCCGTGTGCGGCAAATGCCTGGAAATGCACACCGGTCATCGATTTCGCGGATTTGGGCACAGTGATTGCTACGTAAGACACACATGAATCTTCGATGCCTCGGAACCCACGTTATCGCAGCACCCGTTCTGCTGATGTCGATGCATGTGGCGTCGACCGCGCAGGCTTCCAGCAATGCCCAGACGAGTTCTGCAACGCGCGTCGCGGCGGAAATGACCCTGGGCAGGTTGAGTCCATCGGAAAGCAAGGCCGGCGACATCGTTGCCGTGCGGCTCAGCGATGATTTGAGATCGAATGGCCAGATCATTCTGAAGAAGGGCACGTTGATTAAAGGTGTCGTTCGCAACGTCGGCCATAGCGAGCCGAAAACGCACGCGCTATCGATGATCGAAGTCGATTGGATGGTGCCGGCGCCCGAAGCAAAAGCGGTTCAGAGCGTATCGATCGCCCTGCAGTCCGTTATTCAGGTGAATGCCGCGGACCCTGCCACCCCATCTCGTGCCGGCAGCGCCGGAACTGCCGCTGCCCAGCCCGCACGGGCGCCGGACGCCGGCGCCGTTGCAGGCAGCCTTACCGGCTTGACCAGCCTTACAGCGGCTTCAACGAATCCGGCTTTGCTGAGCATGCCGTCCGTCGCCGCTGTCGATCATCAGACAACTTCCGCAATCGAGACCAGTCTCGACTCCCCGGCCGCCGGCCCCTTATTCAAAGTCGGTCATGGCGAATTGGCCGCAGCCGGAGGAACGCGCGAATCCGTGGACCTGTTCTCTCATTTGAACAACGACACGGTAATCACTTCGCCCAGCAGGACCTTCGAAATATCGAGCGGCGCACAAATGCAGCTCCTCGTGGGCGTCAGAAAGTAGACAGATATGAGAATCAAATGGACATCTCTACATAACGTCACCGAAGCCAATTCGGCGGCTCCCTGGGTCGGACCCGGCCTGTCGGAGAAGTTGAAGAGGGACGCCGTCGCCGAACGGGCAAGCAAGAACGACAAAAAACAGCATTCCAAAAGCGAGCGTGCTCTCGCCTGGTTCCGGCGCAGCCGGTAGGAGGTTGAGGTGAAACGGATTTTTGTGCCAGTTATCATCGGTCTCTTGTTTTTGAGCCTTGCCGCATGCAGCAAAGCGCCGGCAACGACGAGCGCGGACTCGGTCAGCAAACCGGCGGCCGCCACCGCGAATGCGCCGGACAAGACGCAGGCCGAACCTCAAACACCTTCCGCGCCCGCGCCCGCACTCGCGCCCCCGATAACAATTCCCGCCGGAACAACGCTGAGGGTGTCGTTGATCGACGCCGTCAGTTCAGACCAGAGCCGCGCCGGCGATTCATTCGCTGCGAGCCTCGCTGAACCCGTTGTCAGCGACGGCCAGACGATTCTCGCGAGGGGTACGAAAGTCCGCGGGCGCGTTGTGGACGCGAAGGAATCCGGCCGCGTGAAAGGCCGGGCCAGCATTGAGCTGAAATTGACGGAAGTCATTTTGAGAGACGGCAGCGCTGTAAACATCTCGACGAAGCCGTACGCAGCTGTCGCGCCGGCAACCAAGAAGCGTGATGCCGGGATTATCGGCGGCGGCGCCGGTTTAGGCGCGGTGATTGGCGCAATCGCGGGTGGCGGCAAAGGCGCCGCCATCGGAGCGGTTGTTGGCGGCGGGGCGGGTACAGGCACGGTTCTGGCCACCCGCGGAAAAGAAATTCGTTACGCGCCGGAGACTCGCCTGCAATTCACGCTCACGAGTCCGATCCAGATCCAGCTTTGATTGTTCCTCTGTCCTGTCTTGCGGGAGGGCGGCCGTCCGAGAGTGGCCGCCGTCCCGCTTTTTTTTGCCTGCTGAATTTACCTGCTGCAGGTTGCTGCCCGGTTGGAGTGGGACTCATAAATTGAATCCAGCAGCGGATTGTGCGCGCCGATCCGCTGGGCAATCGGTTCGAGGAACCGGCCGTACTTTTCGAGGGTGGCGACGTCCCTCCGCGCCAGAGCCTGTCGTACGTCACTCTGAATTTCGGGAGTGATGATCTCCGTCCGGCCGACGAATACGCGGTTTGTCTTCGCTGGCGCCGGCTGTATTGCCAGCGGAAGTACGGAGTCCACAGTCGGCCGCGGAAGGATGTAGAACAATCGCGCGCCTTCCTCGAACCACGAGTCGCTCCACGTTTGAATCATGGCATGGGCTTCCCTGGCGTAGAGTCCTTGATCCGTGAGAGCGCGCTCGAGGGCCTTGAACAAGCCGGCGCGATTATTTTGAAGCGAGCTGCGATCCAGCGTCACCTCGCCATGGACCTGCCCCACGACCGTGTACCCAAGTTTGCCGCCGCGGTTTTCGAACAGGATGACGCCGTTGACTGTATTGTCGTCGAGGCTTTTCACCTGAACCCTGCCATCCGGCGTCAATCGTGCTGAGATCGGAAGCGGAAAACTTCCGACACCGCGATAGAAGAGAAACTTTTCAGTTTGTGTGCCGACCTGTAATGGAGCGGCATCCGTTTCACGCGCCAAGTAATAGTGGCTCGGGCCGCTTCCTTGCGGAAAACTCTGTTCTGCGCGAGGCAGGATGCGAACGTTTCGCCATTCGATGGAGCCGTTGGGTGGCGTGGACGCTTGCGGGTACCAGTCCGTCATTGTTCCCTTCGGAAAGGCAACCTTGACGTCGGCTGTCGCCTCCTGCGAGCTGTAGAAGTAGAGAACCGGGGTTTCCATCCGAACCGTTCCGGGAATCTGAGATTTGAATCCGCCAAAGCTGTCCACAAAGCAGGGCAAGTCCTCGCGGCCTCCATAGGTGCGCCACGGAGTTGCGACGCCGTCTTCCCCGGCTACCGAGGTGAACGTGCCCCATTCATGCACGGTCACATCGCGGGGGTTCAGTGTGGATGACAGGATAGTGCTCACAGCGAGAACGGGAAAGAGAATCAGGCAAAGGGATAGAAACTTCGTTTTCATACCACTCCTCCTTATTTTTCGGCTGTAACGGGCTTCTACTGCCAGAGCTGAGAGACAATTGTTCGCCAGGCATCGAGCATCTTCGGATCGAGCGCGACGATGCCGTCGCGTGTGACTCCTGGCGGAGGAGGCAGCAACTGCGCGAGCCGGTCATAAATCAGGCCCCGCGATTGCGCCTCAAGACGCGGGATCAAATGCCAGAGCGACAGGGCGTCGCGAATGTGGGATTTTTCAAGCACGATTTCGAGCTGTCGTGTGCGTTCGGGACCTTCACTGAGCGAATCCACTTTTTGAAGCGCCGCCTTAAAGTCCGTGGAGGAATCCTCGAAGAACGGCGTACCGGGTCCGGCGTTCCGGCGTGTCCGGCAGAAGGCTCCTGCGGGCACGATCGTTTCGCGTCCATCCCGCTCAAAAGCAACCAGGCCTACGGTCACATGAAGGAGGCTGCTGCCGTCCTCCTGGACTTCGAGCGAATATTTGCATCCCAGATCCACGGCCGATGCGGAGGGCGTGTCGACTATAAACAGACGGGGCTGCGCCCACGTCTGCGCTTCAACGCGTCCGCGGTCGAGTGCGATACGGTGCTCATTCGATTTGGTGACCAGAAGGCGTATTCGTGTGTCAGGGCTGACCAGAAGCTGCCCGATGTTGGCGATCTTGACCTCTGCCTGGGACGCCGTTCCCGTTTGAAGAGTTTCGCCCGGCCGCAAACGTGAGATACCTGGAAAGCCGTCGACCTCCCATGATGGTCCGGCTGCTGCATGGTTTCGCAACGATATGACGAGTGCCAATACCACTATCGCGAAACCGGCGGCGGCAATTGCGGGAATCCATCTTCTGTGGCGGACAGATACGCGCTGCGCGTCCTGCAACACATCCCATAACGGCTCGGGCGCAGCGGATACGTGCAGTACAGAAGCCAGGCGGGCACCAAGCTGAATCTCCCCGTACGCCGTGCGGCACTTGGGGCAGTTCTGCAGATGGGTCTCGACCAACTGCCTTGCGGCGAGCGTCAGTTCATTGTGGTGATACGCCGAGAGATCCCGGATGATGTGCTTCCGAAACATGCTACTCCCCACCTGCCGGCGCGCCCCGAAGGTGCGACAGCTTGCGCGCGAGAATCGCATGCGCCCGATTGAGGCGTGAGGCGACCGTGCCTTTGCTGCATCCCATCGCTTCGGCGATTTCGTCATATGAAAGATCTTCGAAATATCTCAGCAGGATGGTGATCCGCAATTTCGGTCTCATCGCCGCGATCACTTTTCGCACGGATGCCTCTATTTCACGCTGAATGAATTGGGCTTCGTGTGATCCGTGGCTGTCTCGCAAATGCCGCTCGCCCGAATCGCCGAACGGTAAAAACCGGCGTAACGCCGGTTTCCGGTCGAGGCACGCATTGGTCACGAGGCGGTGAAGCCAGGTGGAAAAGTGCGACCGGTTTTCGAATTGTGAAATCGTGCGCATGAGCTTTAGAAAAACGTCCTGCGTGATGTCTTTTGCCGCCGCTTCATCGCCATCGAAGAAACAAAGCGCAATCGAATACACACGGTCTTTATGAGCTTCGAACAGCAGACGAAAGGCGTCCGAGTCGCCGCGTCTGCACGCCTCAATCGTGCGATCATCGATGATCTGCTTCGTCATTCGCGCGACCTGCCCCTTAGACGCGCGTCAGCTCCGTCTTCTTCCATTTTTTCGTAAGGCTGCCTGCGACGCCGCTCACATCTTCCCTGAGGCGATGCCTCCGGCGGTGACGAGGAATGGATTCGGCGTGATCGGGCGAGAGGAAGTTTCGTAGTCGCGCTGAATCTGCTGGAGGACATGTTCGAAGAGCGAGCTGTTTCCTCCGGAGAAGGCGACCAGTGTGTCGTCGTTCGGGATGCCGGCGTAGAAAGGACTTCCCAATGGACCGGAAAAGATCCGGTGGAGGTCCGGGTGCAGCAGCCGGCTGGCGTCCAGACCGTCATTGGTGGCCAGCATGATCAGCCGGCCGCCCGATTCGCGGGCGCCTTCGAGCCGTTCCGGCCACGGAAGCTGCGTAAGATTGCCGATCGCCAGATCGTGCAACTCCTCCTGACCCATGCGCCACCGTTCACGATCCCACGTCGTCAGCAGCCGGGATACGCGATGCGTACGAATCGCGTAACAGATAAACAGGTTCGCTAACCATTCCGTCCGGACGAGGTGTTCAGTCCCCATTCCAGCCTCGACATAACTCACGGGTCTCAGAAGCGGCAGAATGTTGTCACGCACGTCTTCAAGACTCTCGCGGCCCGGCGGCTGGTGCGCGAGAGACGCCAGACCCTCGACAAAGTTTGCAACGATCGCTTCGCGCCGCTCGGGCGCAGCCGCGACTTCCTTGTATAGATTGGCCGGCGAAATGGTGTGATCGCGGCCACGGATCCGTGCATCGTCGAAGTGATAGTCTTGCTCCGGATGCAAACGCCGCAGCCGCTGAAGCAGGTCGTCGTCCGTCTTACGCAGCAGGAGTTCCCGCTCCCGCATGATTTCGAGGCTGGACATGAGCCGTTCAAACTGCGGATTCCAGATTTCCCGCTCGTTTTCAGGCGCCTGTGAACTGGCAAAGAGCACGAGATCGCCGCCGGTGATGATCCAGAAGTTCGCCGTCTCCTCACTTGTGCCGTCAGCCTTGAAGCCCAAATGCCGCAGCGAACGATCGCGCCGTACGTTTGCGGCTTCGCCCTCGCCAATCGCACTTGCGAAAATGCCGGGCAAGTCCCGCTCGATTCGTTCGGTATTAATGCTGAGCGGCAGGATCGTTATCCACAAGCCGACATCGTCCCGCTCGCGCGGACCAAAGCCACACGAGCGGCCCTCGTCCTTTTCAAGATGCTCCCAGTCCGCCGGATATTCGAGCCGGTATGCGTTTGCGGGATGAATGAACATTGTCAGTTGAATTGGCGTATCACTCGTCCGACTTCATTTTACGTCACAGGAACAGCCGTTCGAAGATGTTGGAATGTGCCCATGCCGGACTTTTCTGGCAAGCACGTTGCCGCGCCCATCTGAACCGGTCCAAATTAAGGGTGCGTGCCTGAAACTCCTGATAACCTTATGCCGGCATGCAGCAGACACGAATCGAAAAAGCAGCAGAGTTCCTGGTACGTTGCCGGCGCGACAATCTTCCACAGGATGGAATCCCGGAAGGCTGCCGGCCGGAGAACACCGACGAAGCACTGGCGGTTCAGCAGCAGGTTCTTGCGCTACTCGGCGAAAACACGGGAGGATGGAAATGTTCGGTGCCCTCCGGTGAAAAGCTGACCATTGCGCCGCTTCCGGCTTCGGCGATTTGCCGGACTTCGCCGTGCTCCGTTCATCCCAAAGACTCGAGTGTTGAAATCGAACCGGAAATCGCCTTCAGTCTCGGCCGGACGCTGGATCCGCGGCCACTTCCGTACTCCGAAGAAGAAGTTCGCGCTGCCATCCGCGAAATCCGGCTGGTTTTGGAAGTGTTGGGCAGCCGGTATCGAAATCCGTCTGCGGTCTCCTGGCCTGAAGCGCTCGCCGACAGCGTCCGGCACCAGGGAATGTTTATCGGGCCGATCTTGCAGGACGGGTTGCAAAAGCCGCTCGAGGGATTCCACTTGACGATCCAGTCTCCGGCAGGCCCGATTTTCGATCGTGACGTGCGGCACCCCAACGGCCATCCCCTGCGTGCATTGTACTGGCTGGTGAATTTTCTCTCCAGTCGCGGCCAGGCGCTCCCGGCCGGCGCAATCGTCACGACGGGCTCCTATGCGGGAGTGATCGATGCGCCGATGAACACGCCTCTGACGCTCGCATACGGCGCGCTCGGCACGTTCACTGTAGAGTTTCGAAGGGCGTAGATAGAATCCGGTCCAATCCTCAGCTTCTGAAGAATTCGACCTCAAGCCAGCGCCGAATCGCTATCGACCTATGCCAACGTCGGCTTGGAACCACCACGGTCGCTGCGTATACTCTGGGTATGCCCGAAACCGTAATCAACCTGGACATCGAGTCCTTACCCGAAGGCGGATACGTGGCTACCAGCCACGACCTTCCTGGATTGGTGGCTCAGGGCCGCACAATCGCCGAGTGCGCTGAAATCGCCCAAGATGTGGCGCGAAAACTTGTCGAGTCTTACGTTGAGCATGGCGATCCGCTCCCGTCGAAACTCCGAGCGGTGAACCCGGCCAAGATCGAATTGGATATTCCAATAAGCATTCCCTGACAAATGGGGAGGCTTGCTGGATTCAAATACACCGATGTGGTGAGGAAGCTGAAACGGCTCGGCTTCACTTTCGATCGCCAAGCCAAGGGGAGCCACGAACCACTATTCCCAATCATCCTGGCGATATCCCCGAAGGTACTGTTGCGCGATCCTTCGAGCGGCGGAAGTTAATATAGATCAATTTCTCGGCGCCTGAGGCGTGACAGTCACGGCAACTTAAATCCGTGCGTGCGTGCCCGCTCGACCGCCTGACGGATTGTGCGGACAAACAAGTGGATGCGTTGTTCCCGTATGAATCCGATGGCAGATCTACTATCCGAATAAAATAAGTTCCGAAATTCGGCGTTGGAGATACCGTTGCTCGACGGAATTCCCTGCCAGCGCCAGAGCCAGGCGATAGTCCTTGAGGGCTTCCGCGTAGTTGCCGATGCGGCGCAGGATGTCCGCGCGGGCAGCGTGGTAGAGGTAATACGACTGGAACTCGGGCGCCGCCTGGAGGCTATCGATCAGTTCGAGACCCTTCTCGAGTCCTTCGCTCATCGCAATCGCAACCGCCCGGTTTAGAGATATGACGGCGGATGGCTGAAAACGCTGCAATTCTCCATACAGTGCTGCGATCTGAGCCCAATCCGTTTCGCCTGCGATCACCGCCTCGGCATGAACAGCGGCAATCGCGGCTTGAATCTGAAAAGGTCCGGCGGCGCCAGCCTTCAGTGCCTGCTCGACCAGCCGTAATCCTTCGTAGATCTGTCCGCGATGCCACAACGACCGGTCCTGCTCTTCCAACGGAACGAGCTCGCCCGCCGCATTGGCGCGCGCGTCGCGCCGTGAATCGTGCAGCAGCATGAGCGCCAGTAATCCCTGATTTTCGGGCACATCGATCAGCAGCTCACAGAGCACGCGAGCCAGCCGGATGGCTTCGGCACAGAGATCGGTGCGGATCAAACGATCACCGGCGGTCGAAAGATATCCTTCGTTGAAGATGAGATAAATGACTGCACGCACCGCTGCGAGGCGTTCCGGCAACCGTTCGGCGGAAGGAACTTCATAGGGAATCCGAGCTTCTTCGATTTTGCGCTTCGCCCGGACGATCCGTTGAGCAACGGTCGCTTCAGGAATGAAAAACGATTTCGCTATCTCGGCGGTCGTGAGACCTCCCAGGGTTTTCAGAGTCAGAGAGACTTGAGCCTCGGGGCGCAAGGCTGGATGACAACAGGTGAAGATCAGTCTCAATCGATCGTCCTGAAGGTGCATGTCCTGTTGGTCGTCATTGAGATTGTGCCCGGCCGGCGGAGTGACGGTTTCTGCGTGATAACGGATGGAGTCTTCATGATCGAGATGCGTCTTCTCGCGCCGGCTGCGGTCGATGAGCTTGCGGTGAGCGGCTGCCGTGATCCAGGCTGCAGGATTCTGAGGAATTCCGCGCTCGGGCCAGGAAGCCAGCGCGGAGGCAAACGCTTCCTGCATGGCTTCCTCAGCCCGGTCGAAGGATCCCGAGATGCGAATCAAGGTGGCGGCAATGCGGCCGGACTCCTGTCGAAAGACGGATTCCGCAACCGAATGGGCCTCCGGAATCATCGGCGGCTACGGAAGTTTCGGCAGATCATCAACCGGGCGGATTTCAATGCATCCTTCGCGGCCTTTGCACACTGTTGGAATCCGCTTTCCCCATTCGATCGCTTCGTCCAGATCCTTGCACTCGAGAATGTAATATCCCGCAAGCTGTTCCTTCGTCTCCGCGAATGGCCCGTCGACTGTTACCGGGAAACCCTGGTCGAACCGGACGGTCGTCGCGGTACCCGTCGATTTGAGCCGTTCGACTCCGAGCAACACTCCCTTCCGTCCGGCGTCCCGCAGGACGGCTGCATGGTCCTGCATGACCTGCTGCATCTCCTCCTGCGAGCGGGGCTCGTCCGTTTCCTGCGAATAGATCAGAAACATGTAGCGCATGGTCTTCAGGAAAAATTCATTATGGGACGCACTTCGACGCACCCGAAACGGGCGCCCGGAATCTTTGCGGCCATCGCGATTGCTTCGTTCTTATCCTGCGCTTCAACGAGATAAAACCCGCCCAACTGTTCTTTCGTCTCGGCGAACGGCCCGTCTGTCGTGAAAACCTGACCATCCCGGACCCGCACGCTGACCGCTGTGCCTGTCGGCTGGAGCGCATTGCCCCCTTTTATAGAAGCGGCGTGGGCACCGCCGAATGCCCCATATTCTTTCATTTCCTCCGGATCAAACCCTTTGGCGAACCGTTCTTCACTTTCGTAGATCATTAACAGAAACTGCATCTTTGTCTACCTCCTCAACAGTACGACGCACAATCAGGACGAAATCGACACTTCAATGAAAAAAACTTTTCAATCGGCTTTCCGGCAGCGGAATTCCTTGGAATTCTACAATCAATAGGGCTTGTCATCTTGCCGATCACAAACGGATTAAGCTCACTACTAACTCCGTTTACTCGTCGTTCCGCTTCCCGCTGAAAAAGAGGGACAGCTCCGGCGTCTTTTTCGTCAACGAGCTTTTTCGATATGATGTGGCCTATGGATGAACGAGATTTCTACACAGAGCGTCCCGAGGCGAAGGTTGTGGAATATTCATGCCCGCGATGCAAGCGAAGCAATCAGTACCAGGTCCGCTGGATGCGGCGGACGAAGAAAGATCGGTTGCCTCCGCGCGCCGACGAGCGCGACCGCGCGCTTTTCGCCAAGTTGCGGGATTACCTCGTGCGAATCGATGATGATGTGACCTGTAAGACCTGTCAGAAGCGCTTTGAAATCCCTTCACATCAGACGATGGTCTTTCTTGACGAGCGCAGTTCCAAAAGCACCCAGGGAAACGACGATGACGACGACAATCGCGGCAATCGGGCCTGACTTCAGCCGTTTCCAGGGAAGCACGCGCATGCAGGTATGACCGCAACTCACGGCGTACGGCAAATAGGTCAGTCTGTAGATTTTGTAAGCAACCCAAACGTTGGCGGCACAAAAGCTTGTTGGACCAGATCGCTAGGATCGTCACATTTCGAGAACGACGAGATCTGGAATCAGTCGAAAATGGCGCACATTGACCGTGAGCACTCCACAGCCGTTTGATAACGCAGTTGCTCCAATTAAGAGGTCCGAAAAAGGGATTACTACGCCACGGCTTTGTTGTTCTCCATCAAGCTTTCCCGCAAGTAGTGCTGTGTCCTTCGTGTATGGGAAGACTTCGACGTCGCGAAGCAGTTCTTCGATAAAGGATTCGCGGCGGGTTCGCACTTCTGCAGTCTGAGCGCGATAAATGCCGTGGACAAGCTCAGTCAATCCGACGGATGACAGCGCCGCCTCTTGATCTCCAGTTGTCGCAACTATCTGCTTAAGAAGATCAGCAACTGTATCTCCGCGACGTTCGGCGGCGATGACAATGCTGGAGTCGAGGATCAGTCCCATTTCGGCGGGCTTAGCGGTTCTTGATGGCTGTTGACGATCTCTTCGAGGTCGCGCGCGAATCCTCCATCCAGCGTGACCCTTGAAGCATGCGATTCGGCTAGAGCGATGGATTCAGACAGGAGCCGTCCCCGCGCCTCAATTGGGCGAACGACTGCTATTGGTCGCGTATCATGTTCAATAATGACTTCTGTTCCCGATCGGACCCGCTCCAACAATGAGCCGAAATCATTTTTCGCTTCCGTGTCTGAGATGTGGATTACGTTCTTGGCCATAGGCCTGATTATACTTGGGGGCCCGACCCGTAGCGAAGCGGCACCGCTACACCTGCAATCTGACGAGCCTGACGGAAACGGCACAGACCTCCGAGAGTCAAGGTTGCTCACGCGCCAGACGATCGGAGTTCTTTCCGCTTGGTTCGGTCTCAAGGGGACCGAACCCGATACGTGTTACTACGTCGCAAATGCAGATCGAGTCATCGATCATGACGATATTGACTTGAACGTCGATCCGCCGCCTGATTTGGTCGTGGAGATCGAGTCGACGAATGAGTCCACAGCGAAATTTCCTATCTATGTTGCTCTGCAGGTTCCGGAGATCTGGCGTGTCGACGCCCCGCACAATGAAGTGCGCATGTACGAATTGCGGGGAAACAGATATTGGGAAGTACCGGCAAGCGTCTCATTCCCGATTCTCACCCCTAAAGTTCTCGGGGAATTTCTGCGCGAACGCGAAACCAAAGGTCAAAAGGCCGCAATGGCCGCCTTCCGCGCTTGGCTGAAGAAACAACGGTAAGTGCAAAATGTAGGAAATCCATCGCGCCAGAAAGATCGTGAAGTCTGGCGAGACGCGCGTCACGAGCGAAGCCGCGATCATGAAGTGAGGCGAGACACGCGTCACGAGTGAAGTCGCGATCATGAAGTGGGATGAGACACGCGTCACGAGTGAAGTCGCGATCATGAAGCGGGACGAGACACGCGTCACGAGTGGAGTTGCGATCATGAAGTGAGGCGAGACGCGCGTCACGAGTGAAGTTGCGATCATGAAGTGAGGCGAGACACGCGTCACGAGCGAAGTCGCGATCGTGAAGTGAGGCGAGACGCGCGTCACGAGTGAAGTGGCGATCATGAAGTGAGGCGAGACACGCGTCACGAGCGAAGTCGCGATCGTGAAGTGAGACGAGACGCGCGTCACGAGCGAAGTGTCGATCTTG
>DASXLG010000353.1 GCA_036496425.1 Terriglobia bacterium
TCCCTTGGTGTACCAGGAAGCGTGCTTGCGGAAGGAGTGCATTGCCATGCGCTCTCCAAACCAGCCGCACAGTTTACGGGCATGCGCGAACATAATTTCCAGTACATCTGAAAAAACAGGAGGATCGGACGGCTCCCGTCCATCAAACACGTCGGCCAGATCGCGAAAGAGCCATGGCCTGCCGAGACAACCGCGGCCGACGATGACGCCGTCACAGCCCGTCTGACGCATCATCCTGAGGGCATCCTCGGCCTCCCAGATATCGCCGTTGCCGAGAACCGGAATGGTCAGCGAACCCTTCAGCTCGCCAATCGCCTGCCAGTCGGCATGACCGTGATAGAGCTGCGCTGCGGTTCGGGCGTGCAACCCAACGGCGGCGCAACCTTCGTCCTCCGCGACGCGCCCGGCTGCCAGATAAGTGAGGTAGTCCAGATTGATGCCCATGCGGAACTTGATCGTCACCGGAACATCTTTTGCATTGCTGACGGCCGCCCGAACTATTTTCCGCAGCAGATTCGGTTTGAGTGGAATCGCAGCCCCGCCGCCCTTTCTGGTGACCTTCGGGACAGGGCAGCCGAAATTCATATCGAGATGGTCGATGCGTGCTTCCTCCACCAGCCGCTTCACCGCTTCGGAAACGTAATACGGGTCGGTGCCGTACAGCTGCATGCTTCGGGGAGATTCATCCGGACCGAAGTCTGCAAGCTTGAGCGTTTTCTCCCTCCCATCAACGAGCGGACGGGCGTTGATCATCTCGCTGACGTACAGTCCTGCGCCAAATTCGCGGCAGACGGAACGAAACGGATAATTCGTCACGCCGGCCATCGGCGCCAGTACCACGGGCGGCCATACCCGCATTTCACCGATTCGTACCGGCTTGAATTCTCCGGGCCGCGCGAACTGCACGCCGCGATTGATGGTGCTGCGATAGATACTGTCCACAGGACGATCATACCCGTTCCTGGAATCTCAATTGCCACCAAAGTCCAGCAGAGGTGTAAGAAACATGGCAAGGCTTTACATCGGAAACCTTCCTCATATGACTGCGGAACTTGAGCTTCAGGCCTGGGTTGAGCAGCATGGTTTCAAGGTCGAGGCTGTCCAGGTGATTCGCGACCTCGATTCCGGAACGTCACGCGGGTTCGCTTTTGTGGAATTGCCGGAAGTCCTGAAGGCAGAGGAAGCGGTCGGTGCATTGAATGGTGAGAAATTGGAAGGACATAACCTTCGAGTCAGCGAGGCACGACCATTGCCGTTTCGCAATGAGGGCCGCCAGGTCAGCGGCACCCGCACCCCGAAAAAAAGAGCTTCTTAATACCGTCTCAGAGTGATGAACTTGTAACAATTGCACGCCGCCCGCTCGAGCGCCTTTCGTGAGCGGATCGTAATCGAACCCGGCGTATACCGGATCAGCCCGGCGTCCTGCAGCGCCGCCGCCGCAACGGAAATCGTGGCGCGGCGCGTGCCAAGCACGCCTGCAATAGCATCCTGAGTAAACTTCAACTCGTTTGAGCGCGCCCGCTCCTGCATCATCAGAAGCCAGCGGCTGAACCGGTGCTCTATGGAATGGTTGTTATTGCAAATGCCGAGGTACGATATCTGGAGGAGCAGGTAGTCCAGATACTGCAGCATCGCGTCATGAAACGTACGGCATTGCTGAAAATGCTTTCGCAAAGCAGACGCTCTCGCAACCAGCGCCGTTCCGGAAATCTGAACGACTCCGCGAAACGGTTTGGTGCGTCCGACAATGCCACAAATTCCCGCAATGCCCTCACTGCCCACTGCCCAGACTTCAACGCTGCCGCCTTCCCCTGTGTCTCCAGTGAATGAGACCACGGAAGTAATCGGAAAATATACGTAGGACGGAGTCTGATGCGGTTCATAAACCGAAGTCCCCTTGGTCAGCTCGACCATCTTCAGGTCGCTCGCGACCAAATTGAAATCAGCCGAAGGCAGGCGTTGGAGTATGGCGTTTGGATATCGTTTGTCGACCATGCGCACCGAAAACCCCGGTCTTAAAAAAGTATCACAGAGTTTTCGGATCTGTACGCAGCGGTACTTAGCTATCGAGCTTTAAATGCGCGGCAAAAATCGCTTCGTAACATTCGCAGCTCGCGTGTTCCAGAGGTTTGCGATCGAGGATGTCGATTACACCTCTGGTGTAACGAATCGCACCCTTTTTCTGGAACGCACTTGCCGTTACGGACACAGAAGCCCGCCTGCTGCCGAGCACTCGCGCCAGCGCTTCCTGAGTCAGGGGCACGCGGTCGGCAACCGAACGGTCATGAGCCATCAACAGCCAACGGCAAAACCGTTCTTCGACCGAGTGGAATTTGTTGCAGACAGCCGTTTGGGCAATCTGGATCAGCAGGGCGTTGGTGTAATGCAGCAGAATACGGTTCAACGTTTCGCACCGTTTGAATTCCTTGCGCAGCAAATCCCGCCTCATGGCATAGGCCCGCCCGGGAAGCTGAACCACGGCGCGGAATGCGGTCGTGTCCGCCAGAAGTGAAGCAATCCCAACGACCCCCTCATTGCCGATCACACAGACTTCGAGTGTTTCACCATCGGAAGTGCCCGAGAGATATGAGATCGTCGCCTCTTCCGGAAAATAGACGTCCTTGATTCGCGCTCCGGTCTCATACAGCACCGCTCCCTGCGCGAGTTCGACGGGTTTCAACTGGTTCATGATCACTCGATATTCTTTGTGAGGCAGCGCCTTCAGTATGCGGTTCTTCATTGTGTGCGAATTGTAAGTACCAGACTAAACACGCTCAGTCGGTACGCTGCCGTACATGGCTGCGAGAATTTCTTGTGCGGGTACGGCACCGTACGTGTAAAAACAACGCTGGGACGTGGAACGCGGGCTAAAGCCCGCGACTATCGCGTTTTGCTATGAAGATTGACGGCGGTGCACACCGTGGCGGAGAATGCCGTAGCATTCGCAAGCCATGGCCTCCAGTCCGTGCGGATCCAGAATCGTGATTTGACCGCGGTTGATCTTGATAAGGCCGGCCCGCTGAAGAAGGCCCGCCGCGACCGTCACGCTTGCCCTTCTGGTGCCGAGCAGCCGCGCGATGACATCATGCGTAAGCACCAGCACGTCGCTTCGAACGGCATCTCTGGCGACCAGAAGCCAGCGGCAAAAGCGCTCCTGCAGCCTATGGTAGCAGTTGCAGATACTCGACTGCGCAATCTGAATCAGGAACGTGTTGGTATATTTCAGCAGCAGGTCGCGGAGGAGCGGGTTACGTCTAAATTCGTCGTAAAGCCGGCGGCCGCGGATTCGAAACGCGTCCCCTCCCATTTGAACAATCGCCCGATAGGGCATAACACCCCCGAGGATGGCGGGAACACCGACCATTCCTTCATAACCGATCATCCCGATCTCGACCGTCGCGCCCTCGGAATTCAAGGAAACGATGGAGACAAGAGCGTTCGTCAGGAAATAGACGTGTTCGACGGTCTCATCGGGTTCGTACAGTATCGTACCGGCCGCAAGCCTTACAGGTTCGAGGGTTTTCATCCAGTCCCGGGACGCGGTAGGCAGCGCAGCGAGGATTTTGTTCATGGATCTTTCGGAACTCTCTTCGTATCTCTTCGGTTTCATGCCACCGCCTCAATACGTTCATAAGTGAGTTCTGCAATCGCATTTCCAAAACCGCGGCACCCTATGACCTTATTAGATGGAAATTAAGAGGTCCCGTACTCGTAAGATGGGCGCGAAATTAGGGCGGGGTGTCCTTCATCAACATTCATCAACCTAACGAGCACCGTAAGAAGCCGCTTAGCCTCCCTTTGACAGGAGCGGACGGGGTGGTCCGGTATGGAACAACTAGAAAACAGGCCTTTCGAAAGGTTTCGTCGATCCGGACCACCCCGTCTGCGCCGCTAAGGTGACTTCGCAACTTTTTGTTCATGGCGCAGCCACCCCTCCTGTCTCAGGAGGGGTGTTGCCAACGGTAAATGCGGTCACAGCCCGCGCCTGTAGAGATGGTCCGATAACAATTAGTATGGAAGCTTGTTCAGGAGCCCCCAGTAGACTCCAAGCTCGGAGACGGCATGGACAAAGTTGCTGAAGTCCACAGGCTTCACGATGTAGCTGTTCACGCCGAGATTGTACGTGTCGAGCACATCGCGCTCTTCCTGGGACGACGTCAGCATGACAACCGGGGTGTGTTTTGTGCGGTTGTCGGCTTTGATTCGCCTCAGGACCTCGATTCCGTCGACCTTGGGCAGTTTCAGATCGAGTAGAACCACTTTGGGGTGGTTCTCAATCTTTCTGGTTGCGAACGCGCCGGTCGCAAAAATAAAGTCGAGGGCCTCGGCTCCGTCCTTTACGACAAAGACCTTGCCTGCCATGTTCTGCTTCTGGAGCGCGCGGATCGTGAGTTCAACGTCGTTCGGGTTGTCCTCTACCAGGAGAATCTCAACATCCTCAAGCGTGGTCATGTCTTCAATCTCTACGGTTAAAGTGGTGACTTGTTTAAAACCAGCCAATACGTGCCTAAATCGCCAACAGCTTTATAGAACTTGTCGAACTCGACGGGCTTTACAACATAGCTGTTCACTCCGAGTTTGTAGCACTCGTTGATATCGCGCTCTTCCTGGGACGAGGTCAGGACGACGACGGGGATTGAATGAGCGCGCTCGTCCGCCCGAACGCGGCGCAACACCTCGATGCCGTCGATCTTAGGCAGCTTCAAATCGAGAAACACGACTCTGGGTTTCGGACGGCTGCTCAGCAGGTATTCGAGCGCTTCGGCGCCGTCACGCGCAATCGCAAGCCGCGCGCCGATGTCGCTTTTGCGCAGCGCACGCAGCGTGAGTTCGGCATCGTTGGGATTGTCTTCAACGAGCAGAATGTCGATTTCTTCGGCCGCTTTCATTTAGGCCTTTGGTATTGAGAAATAGAACGTCGCGCCTTCATTCACCTTACCTTCAGCCCAGACGCGGCCGCCGTGGCGGTGAATGATCCGTTGGACGAGGGCCAGTCCGACTCCGGCGCCTTCAAAATCATCGACGCTGTGCAATCGCTGGAATACTCCGAACAATTTAGGGCTGTATTGCATATCGAAACCTACGCCGTTGTCACGAATGAAATACGTGTTCTGGTTGCCGCCGGCCTGATGTCCGATTTCGATTGCCGGATCCGATTTCGGCCGCGTGAACTTGAACGAATTGGAAATCAGATTATAGAGAACCTGCCGGAGCATCGTTCGATCGCCGAACGCCGCCGGGAGTTTCTGGATCTCAACTTTGACCGGGCGTTCCTTATTGGCGGCCTGCACTTCTTCGAACACGTTCTTCGCCAACTCGTCCATATTGATATCCACCTGGTCGAGGGGTTGGCGGCCGAGGTGCGAAAACGTCAAGAGGCCGTCGATCAATTCGCTCATGCTCCGCGCATTGCTGCGAATGATGTTCAGCAGACGCTTCCCTTCCTCGTCCATTTTGTCGGGATACTCTTCCATCAACACCCGGGAGAAGCCGTCGATGGCCCGGAGCGGCCCGCGCATGTCATCCGAGATGGAATAGGTGAAAGCTTCGAGTTCCTTGACCATCATTTCCAGTTGCGCGGTGCGTTCCTTGACGCGCTGCTCCAGTTCCCCGTTCAGGCGCTGGATCTCATCGGTCTTCGATCGCACCTCGTTCAGCGCACTCTGAGTGTCGCTGTGCAACCGCGCGTTATCGATGCCGAGTGCCGCGCGGCGGGCCAGTTCTTCCGCGAAGTGAAGGTCCGCCTCCGTATATCGCCGCGCCGGATTCTCCGATGCCAGTGTGATGGCGCCGAGGGTACGGCCGCGCGCAACGAGGGGCACGACCATAGCGGAGGCCAGCCCGAGTTCCTGCAGAATTTTGAAGTGTTCGGCGTCCTGGGCCAGCGCGATCAACATGGAATCGGGAATGTCGGTATAGATTTTGGCTTTCCCGCTCCGCATGACGTGCGCAACGCCATGAGGCGCGGCAGGATTCGAGGAAAACTTTTTCTGGAACTCCCGTGCCCATTCCGCGCGCTGCGGATCCCGATGCGTCAAAGCGACGCGGTGAAAACCGTTGTTTTCATCGACCACATCTACGGCGCACCAGTCCGCCAGACGGTTGACGGCCAGCTTCGCCACCGTCATGAGGTTCGTCTGGTAGTCCAGCGATGACGCCAGTACGGTGCTGGCCTCACCCAGAAACGCCAGTTTTTCGGCGTTCGTCTCGGCTTCCGAACGAGCCACGCGTTCGTATATGAGAAGCTTGTCGCGTTCCTCTTCAGCCCGCGTGCGCTTGATGAAATCGCCGACCTGCCGGCCCAGCGCATCGAACATCTGGAGCATTTCGTCGTCGGGCTGAACAACCTCGCGGTTGTAGAACGCAATGACGCAGGCGACGTGCTCTCCTACCCGAATCGGGAAGGCAAAGGCTCCGTGCAGACCGACGCGTTCCGCAATCGGCGCCCGCGGAAAATTCTTATCGTCAACCACGTTATCAATCCAGGCCGGCTGGCTGCTCACGAGAACCCGGCCAACCAGATCAATCCCTGGAAATAAGATAGTCTTCCGTCCGGCCTTCTCGAATTCTTCGACTTCATAAGCCGGCAAATGCCAGCTGCCTTCAATGTGCAACGTATTGGAATCGGCGTTGACGACCCACAGTTCTCCGAGTTCCCATCCAACCGCCTCACAGATGTATTGCAACAACTTCGGCGTCGCTTCCGACAGACTTGACGATTCGGCAAGGGCGCGAGTCACTGCATACTGGGCCGCAAGACGCTGGTCCGTGGATTTGCGCGATGCAATGTCACGGATGACGCCGGTGTAGATGTGCCTGTTGTTCTTATTGTATTCGCCGAGCGAAAACTCGATCTGAACCGGTTTGCCCGACTTATGGGTTCCCATTACTTCAACAGCAGTGCCGCCCTTCAAGCGGCGGCGCGCCTGCTCAACATGCTGTTTGTAGTTCGGAATAATGCGGTCGACGGAGTGGCCGGCCATTTCCGGGACACTATAACCAAAGATCCGCTCGGCCGCTCGGCTGATCGACAAAATCCGGCCCTGCTCATCAATGGTGACAATCGCATCTGTGGCCGCTTCTTCGATGATTTCGTATCGGTCCGTAAGCTCTTCCATTGTCTTCTCTCTGTTTAGGGCAGTCTTGTCAGTCTTGTCCCTGTTCGTAGCAACGCCTTCTGATAGCAACGGATTTACCAAACCTGCCCCGGCGTCGAGAATAAAGCAACCTCATGATTAACAATGAGTTATCCTCATGGGCAAGCGGCTCGCCGGCGTGGCCTTTTACCGGAAAGGTAAGGAGCGGCACTTTCAAAGGGGAAAATTGTCCTGTATAAGGAATACAAATGGTCTCGCTCGTACGGAAGCTCATCGCAAACCGCAACCTTCTAAAGAACCTGATTCTACGGGATCTGAAACAGCGCTACGTGGGTTCGTTCGGTGGATTTCTGTGGTCAGTCATCAATCCTATCGTGACCCTCGTGAGCTACATCCTTGTGTTCGGCATCATCCTGGGCATGAAGGTCGGTAAGGAGACCGGAACCACCAGTTTTGGAATTTTTCTTTTCTGCGGTTACCTGCCCTGGCTTCTGTTCAGCGACACCGTGGTGAGAAACTGCAGCGTCATCCCGGATAATGCGCCGCTGATAACAAAAACCGTGATCCCGGCCGAAATACTGTCGATCTCGGTAACGATTTCGAACCTGGTTCACCACCTGATCGGGCTCTCGATTCTCCTGATCGTGTTAACCCGCTTCACCAGCATTCACCTGTCCGCTGCCTGGACCCTCCTATACATGCTGATCCTGGTGCTTTTCGCTCAAGGGCTGGGCTGGATCGCCGCCACTCTGCATGTCTTTCTGCGGGACACGATTCAGGCGCTTCAAATCCTGATGATGCTGTGGCTCTACTTCACGCCGATCTTTTATCCCCCGAGCATGGTTGACCGGGCGCCGAAAACGATTCGGTTTCTGGCGGGGCTGAATCCGATGGGAATCATTGTCACGGGCTACCGCGATGCACTCCTGAATCAAGCCCAACCGGGCGGAATGCAGGTCGGAGGCGTCATGGCCCTGAGCCTCGTGGTCTTCGTTTTCGGAGCTTTTCTATTCCGGCAGGCCAAACCGGCGTTCGCGGATGTACTCTAATCAGGATTCTTTCTGCGCTTCCCACACAAAAGGAGAGGCTAAAGCCCGGAAAAACGCGAAGCGTTCGAGAATCCAGGAATCCATTTCATGCGATTTCTTCATTGCCGGAACATGCCGGATACCCAGGCGTTCGAGCACCCGGCTGGTCAGCATGAATTTTCTGAAGCGGCCGGGTCTTCCGACGGCACGGCTGACCGAACAGATCTGCCTGGTCGTCAGCGGACCTTCGTGCTCGATGACGTGATCCGGTCTGGGGAACAACCTTCTGATCCTGGCCAGCCAAGCCGGTCCGGCAATCTGTTCAATAAATGACGCGCGTCCGCCGGGCTTTAATATCCGGCGAATCTGCCGCGCCGCGGCGAGACAATCGACGTGGCGCAATACGCCCGCGCACAGCACACCATCGATGGTGCCATCTGCGACAGGAATTGCAGCCGCGTCTCCATGGACAAGCAGAACTCGTCCCTCGACTTTATTGGCGTGAACGCGGTCACGGGTTGTCTCGAGGCTTTTGTCGGATACGTCGATCGCGATAACCTTCGCTCCCAGCGCTGCCAGAATGACAGTATTGAATCCATCGCCGCAGCCACAATCGACGATTGTTTTGCCCTGAACATCGCCCAGAAGATGGAACGCGTACTCGAGCGGAAAGGGAGTTAGAGAAGAAGGTTCATCGTAACGAAGGATATTCCGGCGAGACATCACCAGATCCGGCGGAAAGCTGCGAATCGCTACCTTATTAAAATGGATCCGCTCGCGATCGAGCCGCTCCTGGAATGCAGGTTCACTTCCGAGGTCGAGCACATCATCACTCCGGCCCACTGGTCCTCTCCTGAGATACGACGGAATTTCAGCCTACCGTAATGAACTCAAACTGCCGAGTGCAAGCCAAGGGGAACCTTATCGATGGAATCGTCTGATAACTGAATGTAGTCACTGATCGCAGCAATACTGCGAAAATCGGCCAGGTCCACCTGATCCAGTGCGATCTGGATCGTAAACTCTTCTTCCAGAGCGACCAGCATATCCACAAATGACAGGGAGTCGAGTATCCCGCTTTGAAACAAATCCTCACCGGCAGCCGGCGCGTCGATCTGCAGCCGGTCATGGAAGATTGTTCTAATTCGTTGTTGAACGCTACCGCGACTGGTTTCCATTTCTACCTTCTTTCGCCTGCCTGACGCGTGCCGTGCTGAGCCACGGCGTCAGGCGCCTTCATAAACCATTCCTTCAAAAGAGACCGGTCGATTTTCCCATTCATGTTCTTCGGCAATTGTTCTGAGACCAGCCAGCGCGATGGCAGCATGTGACTGGGCAGCCGCTTCCGCAAAGCCTGTTTGACGGCGGCCGGCGTCACAGGTGCTGCCGAAAATGGCGCATAAACGCAACAGATCTGAGTATTGTCGAAGCCGTCGCTCTTGAGAGCAACGACGGCTGCTTCCTTCACATCTTCGAGTTCGTTCAATGCCGCCTCAATTTCACCCAGTTCAATGCGATAACCGCGGTTCTTGATCTGCGAATCCGTCCGCCCGACGAAATAAACCAGGCCGTTGGCGTCCTTCCTCGCAAGATCCCCCGTGTTATAGATCCGGCTCGATGGATCGCCGCTGAAGGGATTCGGCAAAAACGCTGCTGCTGTTTTCTGCGGATCTTGCCAGTAACCGGGACTGAGTCCTTTGCCGGCGATATAAAGCGTACCGGTATCGCCCGGCGCGACCGGGTGAAGTTGTTCGTTCAACACGAAGAGTTCTTCGTTGCCGCACGGCCGGCCGATGGGAATCATCGCATCTGCTTCGGGTAGACCGGGCACCGTGAAATAGCTGCTCGCGATTGTGGCTTCCGTGGGGCCATAAAGATTCGTGAAAGTCACGTGGGGCAATCGTTGCATCCAATAACGAAGCACCGGCGCCGGGAGAACTTCCCCGCACCATAGCAGCCGTTTTAAAGAAGGAAAATCGTTCGGCCGGATCACATCGAACTTTGCCAGATACGTCAAAAGCGAGGGTACCGAAAACCACTGCGTGAGTTCGGCACCGCGAATAAAATCCGCCGTATCCTTCGCAGAAACATTCAGTTCAGGGGGAACAAGATGAAGCTGAGCTCCAGCCGCAAACGCTCCGAAGATATCAAAGACCGACAGGTCGAAGTGAAGCGGCGGGTGTCCGGAAAGCCTGTCATGGGTATCAAGCCCGAAATACGGTTTCGCCCATTCAATGAAACAGATGACGTTGGCGTGCGTTATAACGACACCCTTCGGCGGACCGGTCGAGCCTGACGTGTACAGGATATAAGCCGGATCCCTGCTCACGTTCCCGGACTCCAGCGGATCGGATGAAAACGGCGCCACGCTGGATTGCACGTCCAGCCGTAATACGGGGGTGCTGCGAATCGCGTCCGATGCGCCGGAAAGCTCCGTCCACAAGGGCAGCCCGGCATCGTCAACCAGCAGGAGCCGGGGGTCGGCCGACTGAAGAATCTTCAGCGCCCGGGGGGATGGGCTGTTCGTATCGACCGGAACGTAAGCGCAGTCTGCTTTCAGGATGCCCAGGATGCCTGCGATGGTGCGGGGTGTCTTTGGAAGAAGCATCGCCACCCTGTCGCCACGCCGGCAACCGGCAGCGCGGATCGCCCGCGCCAACTGGTTGCTGAGCTTTTCGATCTCCTCATAACTCAACCGCACTGGACCTAGAGCGACAGCCAGGCTTCCCGGAAGGTTTTGAGCCGCGCGGCCGGAGTACTCTTGCAGGAGTTGCGTCATGATGCGACCCGCTCTCTGGCAAGTTCGAATACCCTGCCGATGCTCTCGAGCTCCTCGGCGTTTGGCGGAATATCCAGGATAAACGTTCCGTATCCCAGTTCCAGATAGCGCGAGACCTCTTCGGCTACGCGATCGTAGGCGCCCACCAGATAAGGACAGAAGGTTTTGTAGTTTTGAAACGGACCCAGCCAGTAGGGAGTTTCCGGAGATTCGGCAAGCTTCGACAGTTGTTCATGCCATTTCGAATCCGAAGACTTTATTGCAAGCTCGTGGGTGATCTGTCCTTTCCGCGTTTCCGGGAACCGCTCCATCGCAACCCGCCAGGCTTCGGCTTCGCTTGCCCGCGCGATGATCCCGATCCGGATACCCGTTTCCGAGCCGCCGGCCGGCGCTTCAGCTTCTTCCGAAGTAGGCTTCGGATATTTCACTGCCGTGGCACCGATCGCTTTGGCAGCGGACAGTCCGGCCTCCGACGAACCTGAAACCAGAAATCGAGGTTCTAAATCCGGAGACGGCGGTGGTCCCAACTTGGCGTTGCTGATCGTGTAAAACTCGCCTTCAAAGCTGACCGGTGTGCCGGATGCGCAGAGTTTTTTGATGATCTGAGCGTACTCGATCAGACGATCATAGCGTCTGTCATGGGGCGTGGTGTCATTGAGGCTGCTCAAGTCGTTCACGAAACCGCCGGCTACCATATTGAGATAAATGCGGCGGCGATACAGAAAACCCAGCGAACTGACCATTTTCGCCACGCTATAGGGGTGCAGGTAAATGGGCTGGACGGCAACGAGGGGAGAAAGCCTCTCCGTATTCTCGATGATGATCTGTGAAACCAACCAGGGATCGGCGATCCGGTTGTCCGTATAGACCAGGATGCCTTCGCACCCATGCGCTTCGCTCCAGCGGGCAACGTCGATCACTTTTTTCAGATAGGCAGAGTGGCTGTGATCACTGGATTGGGGACATGTCGAAAATATTCTAAGTTCACTATTCGGACTCATTCGTCAGCGCTCCGTCTGTTCTCCTGCTGCTTGGCCTAGCAATGCGCGTACCTTAAATCTTTTCCGCAATTCGTTGTGGAGGCGGTCATGGAAGGTATTCCTGCTACAAAGCCATATGGAGCGGCAATTCCAGAACACGGCAATTCGGGACATCTCAGTGCGCGGATGTTCCACTCCGGTCAGGACAAACCAGGTGTCAAGTCAAGCCGATACCGCGTCGTGCATAGACGCTCCGAATGGCGCCTCGATTGCCTTCCCCATTCCGTCTCGGAGCGGAGAAGGACGGTTTCTTGAACATCCTCGGAATCAGCGGCCTGCCACATTCAGCCAACTACAAGATGAGTCATGGAAGTCCCGAGCCCGGCGAACTTCGCATTCGTCAGGGCCTCGATGCGGCAGCGACCCTGGTCGTCGACGGGCAGATCGTCGCGGCAGCTGCGGAAGAGCGCTTTACAGGCGAAAAGCAGACCGGTTCCTTCCCGTCCGGCGCAATAAATTATTGTCTGTTCGAGGGCGGCCTGCACATCGGCCAGATCGATGAAATCGCGCATGGTTTCGAGTTCTCGCCTTATGAACAAATCTCGCGGCTCGATCCGGTTTCGGCGGAACGTTACGATGCCGTTTACTCGCGGGCCGCGCTTCTCAACGATGTCCAACATCATTTACCCGGATTTCCGGCGCATAAAGTCCATCATGTGCCTCACCACCTCGCTCACGCAGCCAGCGCTTATTTCACTTCGGGATGGGACGAATGCCTGGTGGCCGTCGTCGACGGCATGGGAGAAGTGGACAGTGCGACGATCTATCACGCGCGCGGCGGGAAGCTGAAGAAGCTGCAGTCGATCGCCGCACTACACTCCATTGGAATACTCTATTCCCTGATCACGCTGCATCTCGGATTCGATTTCAACGGAGACGAGTACAAGATCATGGGGCTCGCTCCATACGGCTGCCCGCAGAAGTTCAGACCCTTCTTCGAAAAAACGGTGGAGTTTCTGCCGAACGGAGCGATCCGCATTCCGCTCCTTTCAATCAACAGGACCGGTGAAGAACGAGACAACTATCGCGCCTCCCGCCGCTTCCTCGACAAAGAGCTGGGGCCAAGGCGAAGAGGAGACGAGGACGTCACCGCGCATCATCGCGATATAGCGGCGGCCTTGCAGGAATGCCTGGAAAGAACCATGCAACACATCTGCGGTTATTTCCAGAAGAAGACCTCGTTGCGGCGCCTGGCGCTTGCCGGCGGCGTCGCCCTCAATTGCACGTCGAATGGAAGCCTTGTGCGGTCGGGCTTATTCGACGAAATCTATGTGCAGCCGGCAGCGGGCGACGACGGGACGGCCCTTGGAGCGGCATTACACCGCGCGGCAGTGCATGGTGAGATCCGGAATCACAGGCTTCCCGTTCCTTTCTTCGGCCCGGCATCATCGAGCACCGAGATTGCGAGCGCTCTTGCTGAGTACCAGGACAGCATCAACGTCACGCAATTCCCCGATCTGGCTGCTGTTTCGTCCGAAGCTGCCCGCTGGATTGCCGGCGGCAAGGTCATCGCATGGCACCGGGGACGGATGGAATTCGGTCCGCGCGCTCTCGGAAACCGCAGCATCCTGGCGGATCCTTCACATCCGGAAATGCGCGATCGCATCAATGCGATGGTAAAAAAGCGCGAGGCATTTCGTCCGTTTGCTCCTGCCGTTTCTCTCGAACAGGCACACGTCTGGTTCGAAATGCCGGCCGGAACACACCAGCCTTACATGATCACGACGGTCAATGTGCGAGAGGCGCACCGTCAAACGCTGCCGGCAATTACGCACGTCAACGGAAGCGCTCGCGTGCAAACGGTTTCTGAAGGCGATAACCCGGACTTCCACATCCTGCTGAAAGAGGTCGGGAAAATCACCGGCCGCGAAATGCTCCTCAACACAAGCTTTAATGTCAAAGGGCAGCCGATGGTCAACACTGCCCGCGAAGCAATCGCCACATTTCTCGGCACGGGAATCCAGGCATTATTTCTGGAAAACCATCTGGTGACGAAACGGAACAATCCCGACTGAATGGATTCGCAATGACAATCCTCGGAATCAACACGGAGTCTGACGGCTTTGGCGCCGCAGTCCTTCGCGACGGACGCGTGTTGGCCGCAATCGAGCAATTCAAAATCCGCCAGCACTGGTCTTCGATGGACAAAGCGCCTGTGCCGAAGGACGCCATCCTGACGGCACTCCAGGCGGCCGGAACCGATTGTTCCGAAGTCGGCGCCATCGCCCTGACCGGCGATGTGAACTCTGCCGAGAAAATCATTCCGCACATCCGGAAGCTCGGCCTGAATCCCCGCGCAATGATCGAGCCCGTTGATCTTCAGACCGCGCATGTCACAGCCGCGTTCGCGGGTTCGCCCTTTGACCGCGCCGCAATACTCATCCTGAACTGCGGCCGCGAGCCCGGCAGCCTCTGTCTTGCTGCGGGCGATGGAGCCCGGATCGAGATAGAGAAAATTCCGCGGCGTTATTCGTTGCTTGGACCCGTGTACAGCAGTGTTTCCAGTGCATTGGGCTTTCAGCCATGGACTTGCAGCAAGATGGCATGGCTGGGCGCGACCGGTCAGCCCGAATTCCTGGATGTCTTCCATCACATGATGCCATCAGACCACGCCTATGCGCCTGTGGAAGAACTGGTAAGGGCGGTCGACCTCAATCGGCCGCAAGACGCCGCTGCCAGCCTGCAGGCCTGGACCAATGAGATCGTGACGGATCTGGCCGAAGGCCTCTGCCGCCGGCATTCCCTTTCGAACATTTGTGTTGCCGGACATCTTGCAGAAAACCCATTCCTGATCCGAGAGCTGGAAAAGCATTTCGGTGCGGAGCGCGTGTTTGTTCCACCGGCTCCGGGAAGAGAAAGTCTCAGCATTGGCGCCGCATGGGTCCGTTCGCGCCGCGAAAGACGTTTTGCACAGAACTTGTGTTTTCCATACCCGGCGCTGGGACCGGAGTTTGCAGATCCTCAGATCAAAGAGGAAATGGATAACTGCAAACTGGTCTGCAATTTCTTTCCCGGCGTGGATGCGCTCGCCGAAACCGTCTGCCGGACACTGAATTCCGGCGGGTTGGCCGGCTGGTTTCAAGGCCGCTGTGAATTTGGCCACCGCGCTCTTGGATTCCGCAGCATTCTGGCAAATCCCTTCACACCCTTCATCGATGAGAACATCAATCGCTTCCTGAAGCATCGCGAGACGTCTCATCCTTTTGTCATCTCTGTTCCAGAGGAGTCTGCATCGGAATACTTCGACCAACCCGGCGCCAATGCACGGACAATCGCATCGATGTATCCGGTCCGGATGGATAAAAGCAGCCTGCTTTCAAGGTTTGTGATCCAGGATGAGTGTGTTCGCGTTCACACCGTGAGTTCAGCAGACAATCACCCGCTCTGGATGCTGTTGCACAGGATGAAGGGGTTCACCGGTCATCCGCTGCTCATCAATACTTCTTTCAATCTTCCAAGCGAACCTCTCGTTATGACGCCGCGTGACGCGATACGCAGCTTTTATGCGTCGGGCCTGGACGTACTGGCCATCGGCCGCTTTCTGCTGACGAAGTAGGCCGCGCCCTCCAGGCAAAGAACCCCTTTTATATTCAGCTACTTGGCGGCTTCCTAAGGTAGATACCTTAGGCCAGCCTAGGTCCGATTGCCGCGCCGGTTAGGGCGTCTCCCCAATTATCCCGGCCTTACCCCGCACGCTATAGTCGCTTCATCAGTTACGAGAGATCACAAACAACTATCCCAGCTCGCTGGCCCTTTTTTTCAAAAAACAATCAGTAATTTGACCGACACCAAGGCAAGATGTCGCGTGTGCCGGGCCACTGGGGACAAGGACAGAAAGAAGAATGAAACTATCTTTTGCGCATCACAGGAAGTCAGTTCTGGCAGTCATCGTAAGCATCATGCTTGGTGGATTGTGTGCGTCCGTAAACGCGCAAACGGCGCCATCCACGTATTCGGCATATACGGGAACCGATATTAAGACACCACCGCCGGCACCGGCATTGGGACCGGCGAATTCCGTAATTGCAGACCCGACTTTCGGTTCTCAAATCCTGCGGGTTACAGACCCGAATACAAACAGCGGCGAATCTTTTATTCCGACCGATGCGGGATCTCACCGGACATGGAATGCCAACTCGACGGCTATAAAACTGACAGGCCCTCATGGCGACGGATATTGGCTTGAATTCGATCCGAATAACTTCAAAGTCGGCGACGGCTCGGCTAACCCGAAGATTCACTCGGTCCCTTATGGAGCGACATGGGAATGGTCTACGGTCGATCCGGACGTCATGTACGTTTTACACGGCAGTCAGATCGCGAAATACAATAAAGCCACCGGCGTTACAACCGACATCGCCGGACCATCGACCGGTGAACCGCTTGACTATTTCGCGGTGGTGATCGGACAGGATAACTGGATTTGCGCGGCGGCGGGTTCGGGAAATCAGGATTCGTACACGAAGATCTTCTGCGTCAATCCAGTGAGCCCTTCGACAAGCAAGTTCATTGACGTCTATAACAAGACCATCAACGGCGTAGCGCAAAGCGATCCGAATTGGCCGAAGTCGGCCGCCGGACAGGTTCTCGGTATTCACGGCATTTCGGGTGGCACCGGCGCAAACTGGCTGCCGGTGACCTTCCACCAGCAGAGTTGGGGCGGAAACGGCGACGCCATTTTTGATCTCGCAACAAACACATGGTCGCTGGTCTCCAATGCCGATTATTACTGGTCCGGGCACATTTCAATGGGCAACGGGACGTATGCCAACTCCGCCGGCTCGCAGAACGGCATCGATTCACGCGGCATACTCCTGCGAAACCCCGACAACTTGATGAATGCCTCTCAGTATCACTTTATCGGGCAGCCGACGGCGCCCTGGAATGGCTGGTGTGATGCCGATCACAATTCGTGGTTGAACTCTGTTACGAATCCCAACGCACCGATTGTTTCATCCCGCTACGGCGGTAATACGGGCTGCGCTTACGCCTGGACCAGTGAAATTATCGGCATGGCCGTGGACGGCTCGAACACGGTGTACCGCTTCGCGCACAACCACAACCTCGCAAGCGTCTGCTATTACGGTCAGGCCTTCGCGCAGATTTCCAACGACGGGAAATGGATATTGTTCTCCACTCCCTGGGACGGCAAACTGGGATCCGACACGGCCTTCGGCTGTGGAACCCGAATCGACACCTTCATACTGTCGCTTGTTCCCGGTTCTTCCAGTTCCGGTGGCACCACTGTCGGCACCGGTACAGGCTCGACGGGTTCGGGCGGCTCGACCGGGACCAGTTCCGGCGGTTCCACAGGCACGGGTACCGGTACCTCGACGGGTTCCACCGGTACGGGTACCTCGACAGGAACTTCGACTTCATCGGGCGGGTCAACCGGGTCAACCGGTTCGACTTCGACTGGTTCAGGTTCTTCGACGTCGACAACGGCCTCCACAACACGCGTCGAGCAGAACGGTGCAGGCATCGTCTACTCCGGAACCTGGTATCCCAATACCGGAGCTTTCAACAGCGGCAGCAGCGCCGTATTGGCTGAAGACGCGAGCGCACGCGCAACATTCACTTTCAACGGTACGGGCGTGAACTGGATTGGATACCGGGATCAGTGGTCCGGCATCGCGCAGGTCTATGTCGATGGCAAGCTGGCGGCGACGATCGACACGTACTCCGCAACTGAACAGGCGCAGCAGGTGATCTACTCCGCCTCCGGCCTGGCTTCAGGAACCCATACGTTCGCTATCCAGGTCACTGGGACCAAAGGCGCCTCCTCCTCCGCGCCGTGGGTCTGGCTGGATGCTTTCGACGTCACTTCAGGCAGCAGCACGACTTCTGGAACGGGCACAACCGGCAGCACTGGTACCGGCACGACGTCGACAGGCACCTCGACAGGCACAGGCACGTCGACGGGTACGTCGACAGGCACGGGCACTTCGACAGGTTCAACGGGCTCGGGAACGTCAACCTCGACGGGTTCCTCAACGTCTACAACCTCGGGTACGACGGGAACGACAACCACAACGGCCCCGGCAGCATCTCAGTATCGCGTCGAGCAATCGAGCGCGGCAGTAAAGTGGACGGGTTCGTGGAGCTTGAACAACGGCAGCTTCAACAGTGGCGGAAGCGCCAAGCTTTCAATGACCGCCGGAGCGCGAGCGACCTTCACGTTCACTGGTACTTCGGTCAGCTGGATTGCTTATCGTGATCAATGGGCCGGAATCGCCAGGGTCTATATGGATGGATCCGTGGTCGCCACCGTGGATACATACGCCTCACCGGCGCAAGCCAAAACGGTTATGTACACGGTATCCGGTCTGACTTCCGGCACGCACACGATCGCGATCGAGGCGGCAGGCACGAAGAACGCCAATTCGGCCGCATCCTGGATCTGGGTCGATGCCTTCGACTACACCGGCGCCGCCTTGACGAGTTCGGCATCAACTGCGGATTCCGGCAGCGCGACGGTTTCGCTGGCCGGCGGGATGACCATGACCAGCAGCGGCACTACGCCGCTGACGGTCGGGTCGGCTGAGGTTGACGGGACCGGGGGGGCAACCCCCGCTGGTCTCGCACTCATCAGCGATACGGAAAACGGTGTCATCGCATCGGAGGCTGGCGTCCCAGCCTCTGCTCCTCTTTTAAGGGGCCGGATCGATTCAGAGATCTCTTCGTCAGTGAATACCGGCTTCGCCCTCGCCAATCCGAGCGACTCGGCGGCGACAATTTCTTTTTTTTTCACGGATGCCAATGGAACAGACTCCGGCTCGGGTAGCCTGACGTTGCCGGCGCACGGGCAACTGGCTCAGTTTCTGAATCAAGCGCCATTCAACGGCGCCTCCACGAGTTCAACCTTTACGTTTTCGTCGACTGTTCCCGTGTCGGCTATCGCTCTTCGCGAACTGACGAATGAGCGCTCCGAATTCCTGATGACCACTCTCCCGATCGCAAACCCGGACCTGCCGTCGCCGGCCACCGCTTACTTCCCGCATGTACCGGACGGCGCCGGCTGGACAACGCAGTTCGTTCTCGTCAACCCGACCGACAGCGCGATCACGGGAACCCTCCTATTTGTCAATCAAGCGGGTCAGGCTGGTCAATCCCTGCCGTATCAGATTGCGGCACGTTCGGCCTGGCGCTACTCCACTCCGGATACGGCCTCATCCGTTACAGTCGGATCGGCCGAGGCGATTCCGGATGAATCGAACGTCGCGCCCGTCGGCGTCGCCATCTTTTCGCTTCAACAGAACGGCATCACCATCTCGACAGCGGGTGTTCCGTCTCTTGAAAGCAGTCCTGCATTCCGGCTATATGCCGAAGCCTCGGCGGATGGAAGCATTCGCACCGGCATGGGCATCGTGAATGTGACCGAGATACCGACAACCGTTCAATTCGACCTCGTAAACCTGGACGGAACACCGACCGGGTTGACGGGAACGCTCAGTCTGCCCGCGTTCGGCCAGCAGGCTCTCTTCCTGGACCAGGTGCCGGGCTTCGCATCCTTGCAGAAACCTTTCCAGGGGATTGTTCGTCTCTCCAGCGTGGACGGCGTGGATCTCGCAGTGATCGGGCTGCGCGGACGCTTGAACCAGCGCTCCGAGTTCATCATGACCACGACGGCGCCCACAAACGAAAATGCGGCGCCCGCGCCCCAACTGATGTTTCCGCAGATGGCCAATGGAGGCGGATTCCTGACGCAGTTCGTTCTGTATAGCGGCACGGCCGGTGAACCTGCAACGGGTACTCTGAACGTCCATGACCAGTCCGGTGGCACAATGAATCCATTCTAAGGGCGGCAGCTTGGCCCAAAAGGCACAAAGTCACTGATTTTGTGCCTTTTGGGCCCCTGTTCTTCTTGGCAGCGGTTTTGCTCAGTTCGGGGGCATGTGCAAAGTTTTCGCCCTGTACAAGTGTGGGCACACCCTCCATCGCTGGAAAGTCCCGGTCCTTCCAAAGCTGATTTACTACTTCGTTCGCTTCTTCTTCACCGCCTCCGTCCCATCTACAGCAGCCATCGGCCGCAACACTACATTCAACAACTACGGAATGGGGGTAGTGATCCACCGCCGCGTTGTGATCGGCGAAAACTGCGAGATCTCTCATCAGGTCACGATTGGCGGCCGGGGCGGCTTCTATGAAGTCCCGGTCATTGGAAACGACGTTTTCATCGGCGCCGGAGCCAAAGTGCTCGGCCCTGTCAAAGTTGGAGACGGCGCCATTATCGGCGCGAATGCCGTCGTTCTGAGTGACGTGCCGGCGCACTCGGTAGCGGTGGGAATCCCCGCCCGGATCGTCAAACAGAACGTTCAATCGATCGTCGGGCCCGAACCCCGTGCAGTGGTGGCGATGTAGGTGTTTATGATTGAAGGAAAAGACATCATATGTTTCAGCAACGATTGGGATGGCGATCCGCTCAGCAAGAAACACATCATGCAGCGGCTCGCCAGGCGAAACCGGATATTATGGGTGAACTCCATCGGGAACCGGAATCCGACCGCTTCCGTCCATGACGTCCGCCGGGTCATCAAGAAACTTCGCGACTTTGCCCGGGGATCGAAAAACGTCGAGCAAGGGATTCATGTCTTCGCGCCGCTCGCCATTCCCTTTCACGGGAGCGCCGCGGCCAGATGGATCAACCGGAAAGCGCTGCAATGGAGCATTCAACGGGCATGCCGGAGACTCGGCTTCACCAGACCTATTACATGGTCGTTTGTTCCCGCCTCCGCTGAGGTTGCCGGCTCGCTTGGCGAAAGCGCGCTGGTGTATCACTGCGTCGATGAAAACACAGGGTTCACCGGCACGGACAAAGATGCGATCCGGTCGCTCGAAGAACAACTGATGGAAAAGTCGGATTGCGTCTTTGTGTCGTCCGACGTTCTTCTCGGCAGCAAGCGGCGGCACAACCCGAACACGTTTCTGGTAACCCACGGGGTCGACGTTCCCCATTTCAGAAAGGCGTGCGAAGCCGATACGCCAATCCCGGAAGAAATCCGTTCCCTCCCGAAACCGGTGATTGGTTTCTTTGGATTGATTGCAGACTGGGTCGATCTTGAACTCATTCGTTTCCTCGCGCAGTCACGGCCACAATGGACATTTGTACTTATCGGCAAAGTCGTCACGAGCCTCAAAGCGATTGAAGGATTATCGAACGTCCACCTGCTGGGCCAGAAGCCCTATGCCTCTTTACCCGGTTACGCGAAGGCCTTCGATATCGCGTTGATGCCTTTCGTCATGAATGAACTCACGATTGCCGCGAATCCGCTCAAAATCCGGGAGTATCTCGCGGCCGGACTGCCGGTCATATCGAGCGCGATCCCGGAAGCCGAGAAACTCAAAGATGTTCTCAAGGTGGCACGCTCTCATGACGACTTTCTGACGATTGCCGAAGACATCATCCAATCGGGAAAGACCGGGCCCCAGCTGTCCATCTCGAAACAAATGGAGTGCGAATCATGGGACGCCAAGGTTGAAGAGTTCAGCCGGATTCTGACGATGCTGGACCGGGGCAGGGCGGCGGCATAGCAAATGCCGGCCGCAACTCCCATCTTGAAATTCCTGACGAAGTTCGCGGTCGGCGGCACAGAACGGCAATTCGTATATCTCGCCGAAGGCCTCGACCGTCTGCGCTTCGAGATTCGGGTCGGCTGTCTCTCACGAGAAGGAGAGTTCTTAAAGAAGATTGAAGCCCTGAACATCCCGGTCACGGAATATCCGATCAACAGCCTCTACAGCCCCCGAATGCTTCGCGGTCAATGGCGGCTCGCCCGGGACCTGCGCCGCCAGCACGTGCAGCTCGTTCACGCGTATGGGTTTTACCCGAACGTCTTCAGCATTCCGGCCGCGCGTTTCGCGGGATGTGTCGCCGTTGCATCCGTCCGGGACACCGGGGTTTTCTCGAGTCAGGTCGCACTGAAAACACTTTCTCAGAAAACTGCCTGCCGTCTGGCGGATCACATCATCGCAAATAGCTCGGCGGTGAAAGGTTGGCTTACCGGTCTCGGCTTGAACGAAAATCACATCGACGTTATTCCGAACGGCATCGCCCTTGACGGACCACCGCGGCGGTCGCTCGCGTTTCCAATCCGCCGGGAACTTGGAATCTCGACTGAAGCGCCTGTCATAGCGGTCGTATCGCGGCTGAATCCCAGGAAGGGCATCGAATATTTTTTGCACGCAGCTGTGACGGTCGCCGATCGTTTTCCGGCAGCGCGGTTTTTGATCGTCGGGGGATCCGCCGATCCGGCATACAAATCGTCTTTAGAAAAACTGGCGGGAGATTTGAAGCTGGAGAGGAAAGTGAAGTTCACCGGGGAACGAAACGATGTGAGAGAACTTCTCAGTGAAGTCACTTTGGCTGTCCTGCCTTCTCTCAGCGAAGGATTGTCGAATTCTCTCCTGGAGGCAATGGCGGCCGGCATCCCGGTGGTCTCAACGAATGTCGGCGGCAATCCTGAGGTCGTTCAAGACGACAAAACCGGGTTCCTGGTGGGAGCGGCCGATCCGCAAGCGCTCAGTGATGGGATCGCCCGCATTATCGAATCTCCGGACCTGGGCCGCCAATTTGGCGAAGCAGGTTATCAACGCGCCGCGGCCCACTTCTCGCTGCGGTCCACTGTGCAAAAAACCGAGGATCTGTACACCGCGCTACTCGAACAACGAATGTGGCGGCACGCACGCCTCGCCCGGGCTTCGTGATGCTCATTCAACTCATTCTCGGGCTTTTTCTCCTCGCCGGCGCGCACAATGATCGTCTTCTCTTTCAGACGAACCTGGGACAGGCGCCGGCCGACGTTCGCTACGTCCTGGAGACTGCGGCGTATCACCTCCACTTCAAGCGCGGCGAAGTGATTTTCTACTTCGGAAACAATGCAATTCGAGTCCAATTTGGCGGCTATCCGGTCAAACGGGTACCCACGGGAAATGCGCGCCTGGACAAAGTCGTGCGCTATATCGATTCCGGCGATACTCAAAAACCGGACGTTCCGACGTTCGCGGCCGTGAAATATGAGGCGCTATATTCAGGTGTCGATCTATCGTGCTATGGCCGCGGCGGGCAACTCGAATGTGATTTCGTTGTAATGCCTCAGGCAGATCCCGGACAGATCCGTCTCGCCGTCGATGGTGCAGACCGGATCAAACTCGATCCAGCGGGTGATCTCGCTCTGGAAGCCGGTGGCGAGACACTGCATGTGCACAAACCCACCGCCCTGCAGATTGAGCACGGCGCGCGAAACCCAGTCGATGTGCGTTACCAGATCACCGGCGGTGAGATCGGCATCGTCGTTGGGCAGTACCACCACGGCATTCCGTTGATCATTGATTGCCATTAGCTGGGACCGAGGGCTTAGCGAAAGTCGCTCTAGTGGACATTAGGAGGCTTCGCGACCTTTTCCTAACCACCCCGTCCTCGCGTTCTCTAACGGTTTGATCGCTCGGACACCCCTCCTTGAAAACGGAGGGGAATTCGCCTGAGCCACACCTGCGCTTCCTTCTCCGGCCCCGCCTACACGCGTAGAACCACCGTTCCCCTTTGGCGTAGGAACTGCACTACCACCTGTAAAGAGCTTTCACTCGGGGGGAATCATGCATAACCGCATACAGACACCAACCTGGATCGCTGCATCGGCGCTGGGTTTGGCGCTATTGGTGGGCGGACTTACAGGCAAGGTGGTCCACAGCAGCAGCGAGGAGCCCATTTATACTGTCGGGCCTGAGACCCGCGCACAGGTCGTGTTCGATCAGGGATTTTCGCCCGTGGTGAAGGCCACGGCTCCAGCCGTCGTAAATATTTCGTCTTCACGAGTCGTAAAAACAGGGGAGGGCGGCGGCCCGCAAGGGACGATGGATGAGCAGTTTCTCCGCAAATTCTTCGGCGATGACTTCCTGCGGCAGTTCAAGGTGCCTCGTGAAAGACGGGAACGCAGTCTCGGATCAGGGGTGATCATCAATTCCAACGGCTATATCATCACAAACAGTCACGTCGTCGACGGCTCAACGGACGTGAAGGTTTCCTTGTCGGACAATCGAGAGATGCCGGGACAGATTGTGGGTACCGATCCTGGAACTGACGTAGCCGTCGTCAAAATCAAAGCCGATCATTTATCCGTTCTACCGTTTGCCGATTCCAGCAAGGTTCAGGTCGGCGACATCGCACTCGCGCTCGGAAATCCGTTCGGACTCGGCCGCACCGTGACGATGGGCATCGTCAGCGCATTAGGAAGGGGCGGACTCGGAATCGAGGACTATGAAGACTTCATTCAAACCGACGCCTCCATCAATCCCGGCAACTCCGGGGGCCCGCTGGTGAACATTCGCGGCGAGCTGGTCGGTCTGAATACGGCGATTCTGAGTCCGAGCGGCGGCAATCTCGGCATCGGATTCGCTGTGCCGAGCAACATGGTCCGCAGCGTGGTGGATCAAATCATCACGACGGGCAAAGTGACTCGCGGATATCTCGGCGTCAGCGTACAGGACGTTACGCCGGAAATCGCGCAGGCCATGAAACTGGGAGAAACGCGCGGCGCGCTGGTCGGCGACATCGATCCTAAAGGACCGGCTGCAGGTGCGGGTCTGCAGCAGGGTGACGTCATCGTTGAGGCGAACGGTAAGGCGATCGAAGATCAGCGTGAGTTGCGCCTGATGGTCAGCGCAATGGCGCCGGGATCACAAATCACGATGCGCGTCCGTCACGAGGATCAAACCCGTAACGTCACTCTCACTCTTGGTGAAATGCCGGTGAAACAAACGGCTTCGGCTGAGCAGGAACAAAAACCAAGGCAGAAGCCAACCGCGCCCGATTCCGGCCAACCGCGCATGGGCGTCGCTATCAGCGATCTGACGCCGGATATCATCCAACACCTGCAACTGCCGGCTAAAACAACCGGCGTGGTGATCGCAGATGTTCAGGAGGGAAGCCCCGCGGCAGAGGCCGGCTTGGAGATGGGCGACGTGATTCAGCAAATGGACCGCAAAGCCGTCAACAACGTCGAGGAATTCCGTACGGGACTCTCCGCACACACTTCGGACCAACCAGTGCTGCTGCTCGTGAATCGCGAAGGACATACGCTGTTCGTCGCGGTTGAACCGAGATAGAGTCATGTTTAGCCGCAGATGACGCGGATGACGCAGATGGGGGTCATCCGCGTCATCCGCGTCATCTGCGGCTAAACAGCTTTAAACAGCGATCAATTTTTTTTGAATGGCGTATTTGATGAGTTCGGACCTGTCGTGCACATCGATTTTCTTCATCAGATTGTGCTTGTGCACTTCGACCGTCTTCACGCTGAGATCGAGGCGGACCGCAATTTCCTTAACCGTCAACCCTTCCGCCAGAAGCTTCAGGACCTCCCGCTCACGCATCGTCAGGCGATCGTAGCTGGTCTGGGGGCGGTTGGTATTTTTGACATAGCCATCGACAACCTTCTTCAGGACATTCGGGCTGAGATACCTCTCACCTTTCTGAACCGTTTCAATGGCGTAAAGGAGTTGCGATGCGGGCGCATCCTTCATGATGTACCCTGCGGCGCCGGCCTCGAGGCAGCGCGCGACGAGTTCTTCCTCATCATGCATCGTGAGCATCAGGACCTTCACGCCGGCATTGAATTCATGAACACGACGCGTTGCATCGAAGCCGTTCATGTCGGGCATCGACACGTCCATCAGAATGACATCGGGTTTATGCTGCTGCACCATTTCGACGGCCTGGCGTCCGTCCCGGGCTTCCCCCACGATTTCGAGGGATGACTCGTTACGGAGCATGGCTTTGACACCTTCGACAAAGAGGGTGTGGTCGTCGCAGATGACGATACGGATCTTGCTATTCACGCTGTATTAACACGCTCATATAGGATACGCAAATTCGAGCGAAATTACATGGCCAGCTCGATCCAGAACCGGCTTCCCTGCCCTGGCCGGGACTCGACCCCGACCCGGCCGCCCATCAATTCAACGGCTTTGCGGACGGAAGGGAGTCCGAGCCCGATCCCCGGAAACTCCTGCTCCGAATAAATACGGACAAACGGCATGAAAATCCTCTGCTGATCGGCCTGGGAAATACCGACCCCGTTATCGTTGATCTCGATCCGGCAAAGGTCGTGTTTCACGCACGCGGAAACCGTAATTTCGGGCTCCACTCCTTCAGGCACGAACTTGATCGCATTGGACAGGAGATTCGTCAATGCGATCTTCAGCAAAGTCGGGTCGGCTTGAACGGTGCGCGCCCTCCCCTTGACTTTGATATGCGCGTGCCGGTTGTTGATCTCGGCTTGCAGATTTCTCAGGCATGTTTCGATATACACCTTCAGATCGATCGGTTCATAGCGGACTTCTCCTCGTCCCAGCCGGGAAAAGTTCAGGAGGGAGTCGATCAGCTCCCTCATCTCCTGGGCCGCCCACCGGATCCGATCCAGATCCTGCCTGCCGTCTTCGGAAAACCGCTCTTTTTCTCCTGTGGAGAGCGCTTCGGCGAACATCGTGACGGCGCGCAGCGAAGCCCGCAGATCGTGCGACATCGCCTGAATAAAGGCCTCGAGATCCTCGTTTCTCAGCTTCAGGTCGAGAGAAATGCGGCGGGCCCGCAGCAGAATCTCGACGCGCGACTGGAGTTCGACCTTCGCGACCGGCACCATGATCGATTCGTCGACCAGCTGCCACAGATACGGGATCCGGGACCAGACGTCCGGACGATGGGTAACGAGCAGAACCGGCAGAATGCCCGGCTGCTCGGCGTCGCGCCTTCCTTCGAGTTCCTGCCGGAAGCGGGTTAAATTGGGATCGTCGATGACGCAAAGATCGAACGCCTCTTCCAGCGGCTGGCCGGCTTCATGTTCTCCGATGGAATGGTACGCGCCCAGAAACTCGCTCAGCAGTCGCCGGTTTTCTTTGTTGTCGAGGATTAAGATGATGCGCGCCATGGGGCAGCTACGCCGCGCTCAACGGTATTTGAAGTCCCTCGCTGGTGAGGCGCATTGGATGGTGGCCGGGATGGAAATCCGAGCCGCGAAGCTTGGTTATCCGGACAGACCGGCCTTCAACGCCGTTTTCAAGATGAATCACACCGTCGGCGTCGCGCGCGCACTCGCGTTCATCGGCCGCCACGATCAGCGTCGCATTTCGCCTGGTGGCGAAGCGGAAAAACGATTGGGCCAGGCGGCGGCGTTGAAAGGCATCGCCCGCGAGGTTCAAAAAATATCCAAAGCTATCCACAAAGATACGCTGTGGATTTTTTTCCTCGATGGTTTGCGAGATTTGCCGGCTGATCGGCTCCCGCTCGACTTCGCTTGGAGAAAAAATGTCGTAATTCTGCAGATCGCTGAAGGTTTCCGCCGGCGGACTGAAATCCAGAATCGCTACTTTGCCGGTATCCAGACCGATCGATGCAGCGTCCGCATGGATCAATTCCTTCGCCTGCCCGAAGGTAATCAGCAGAGCGGAGCCTGGCTCCCCGGTGAGAAAATGCAGGCCAAGCGTTGTCTTACCCGTTCCCGGATCGCCGTAAACAAGGTAGGCCCTCCCTGCCATCAAGCCACCGCGCAGGAGGTAATCCAAGCCGCTTACACCCGTGGAAACCCTCATCATTCGATTCATCCCGCCCAGGGCCGGCAAAGCGGCTGCTTCACGGCGATGGACAACTCCTGCACGAACGTGAGATTTCCGGTCGCCGGAATCACCGTGCTGCTGCCGTGCAGGGTAAAACGGCTCGCGCGCATTGCCTGAAGGATTGCATGTTCTTCGAGGCGGTCGGTTTCCACTTCCATGTATATGGGCTTGCGCATCTGCGCAATCTGGTGCAGGTCGACGCCACAGAATGCGGCAGTTTTGGGATTCAGCGAACGGATCCGCCGCAGCAGTTGAAATGAGTCGGCTCGCGGCGCGACGGTGCCGTCATACCGGCCGTTCCAGACTTCGATCCCATCGAGTTTTGTTTTGATGGAATTAATCAGATTGATGCTTCCGACCGGCGGATGGGCGAGAACCGCGACCCCTCCGGCATCGTGTATGCCGTCCACCAGCCCCTCCATCGACGAGAACCGGACTCGTTTCCGGATGCCATATCCAAGAATGTGGATCGTCCCCCCTTTAAGGGCGAACTCCAGGCCCGGAATAACAAGGAAAGCATTGGCGGAAAGCGTCTCACACAGGCGAACGTATTCCTCCATCCGGCTGTCATCGAACACTTCGGCGTGATCGCTGACCGCCGCAAAATGCATGCCGGCGATCCGGAAGGCGTCCACCAGCCGATCGAGTGATTCATCACCATCCGAGAATCGGCTGTGGACGTGAAGTAGTCCTCTAGTAAGCGCCATTAACAAAGTTTTACCGTGCGATCTTGAACATCTCTTTGACTTCGACCGGAACGTTGTCGGTCTCTCTCAGGTCTTTCGGTTTGTTACTGACCGTTTTCAAACCAACAAACGCGAGGTACAGAATTGCCACAGTCGCGATCGCAGACGTAAAGATGACCCAAGCCGTACCGATTGCTTCGTAGATGCTCATTTCGCCTCCGTATTAGGTTTTTAGCTGACGTAATGCCCTTGCAACTTAAGCACCACGTCCGGCTTACCGGAGGCGCGAAGAGACTGCGATTGTTCGATAAAGTACTTATGCCAATGCTCGAAAACAATCAGCGACCAGATCTCCTGAAACCCCGAAAGTCTGCCCTCTTCCTGTCGAACCACAATTTGCTCAATAGCTTGGCGATCAAAATAATCTCTGCATGCGGAATCGCGCGCCATCAGCGTATCCCGCACAAACTCGCGCATATCCGTCCGGAACCACGCCGCAGCAGGCATCGGAAAGCCTTTTTTCGTGCGATGGAGGATCGAAGGTGGCACCACGTTACCCATCGCCTGCCGCAGAATCCATTTTCCCTGGTTGCCCTGTACCTTTGCATTGTCAGGCGATGCCGCGAGATATTCGACGAGCTTGTGGTCCAGGAACGGAACGCGCAGCTCGACGGCCGTCGCCATCGTCATCTTGTCCGCTTTCAGGAGGAGATCTTCCGGAAGCCACACTTTCGTATCGACGTAGAGCATGCGATTCAAGGCAGAAGCGCCACGCACATGGCCGAAATAGCCGCCGAAGATCTCATCCAGGTGCGCGTCGCATTTGCGCACACGGTCTTCGCCGGTCAGAGCCAGCCTGGCTTCCAGCGACAATCCTTTCACCATTCCGCGGTAATGCGATTCGAGCGGCGTGCCGGCGCGCCGGAGATACGCGCGTACACGATCTCCGACAGGAAGTGAAGCCAGCGCAGGAAACGCCGCAGCCAGAGGGCCGGCGCTTCTTCGCAGCTTTTCGAGCTTGAGGATCTTGCGGTAGAAGGTATAGCCCGCCATGGTTTCGTCGGCGCCTTCGCCGGACAGAACGACGGTGATGTAATTCCGCGCAAGCTTCGAAATGAAGTACAGCGGGATGCACGTGGGGTCGGCCATCGGCTCGTCGAGATGCGACACCATCATCGGAATCGCATTACGGAAGTCGCGCGACGTCATTCTGAACTCATGGTGCTCCGCTCCGAAATGCGCGGCGGCCTGCCTGGCGAACGTGAATTCGTTCGCTTCCTCGATCTCCGAATCCGGGTTTCCCCCGGCTTCGTAACCCACGCTGAACGTTTTCACGCGCTCGCCTTTGTTGATCTTCGTCATCAGCGCCAGCATCGCGGTGGAATCAAGGCCGCCGCTTAGAAAAACGCCGAGCGGAACTTCGGAAATCAACCGCAGCCGCACCGACTCTTCAAGCAAATGCTGAAACTCCTCGACGTCGATTGCGCGGCGCGATTCATAATCCAGGTCCCAGTATTTTCCTGTCCGGACTCCGCTCTCATCGGCCGTCAACCAGTGGCCGGGCTGCAGTTTAAAGATGTTTTTGAACATCGTTCGAGGTCCCGGCACATAGCGCAGCGATAGATAAAGATCGATGGCCTGCCGGTCCACCTCGCGCGGAACTTCCGGATGTTGCAGTAACGATTTGATTTCCGATGCAAAAGCGACGAAGCCCTTGCCGCAATAATAATAAACCGGCTTGATCCCGAGGCGGTCCCTGACGAGCAGGAGCCGCTTCCGGCGGCGGTCCCACAACGCAAAAGCGAACATGCCGCGGAAGTCGCGCATGCAGGTATCGCCGTATTCTTCGTAGGCGTGAACGATCGTTTCGGTATCGGAGCGGGTTTTGAAACGGTGTCCCCGTGAAATAAGATCTTCGGTCAAATCCGCGTAGTTGTAGATTTCGCCGTTGAACACGACGGCGACCGATTCGTCCTCATTGAAGATCGGCTGCTTCCCGCCGCTGAGGTCGATAATGCTCAAGCGCCTGTGCCCGAGGCCGGCGTTGTCGCCGATGAAATAACCGTCGTCATCCGGCCCGCGATGGGCCTGAGCCGAAGTCATCCGTTCGATGAGCGCCGGATCGACCGGCTCAGTGACGTTGAAATTGACGATCCCGCAGATCCCGCACATAGACTTTCCCTTCGTTTTCCCCACCGCGTTCAATGACGATGCCGTTGTCCCAGAAGTAGGCCTGCACGTAGGGGATGGGTTCTTTGCTCTCGAAAACCGTTTCACCGCCGTACTTGAAGGAGGAGGCGTTGACTGCCAGCAGCCGGCAGAGATTTCCGTTTTGCATCCGCATCCAGAAAAACTCTCCGCGCATCGTGCAATCCAGCATGTTCAGATCGCCATCTATGGCAATAGTCGCGGCAACATCATCAAATTCACCGTCGCGAATGGCAGCAGCCATCGCGTGGTTGGAATTCGCCTGAAACCGGCGCGACTCCACCGAACGTTTTCCCGGCACCAAAAACGACATCATTGAAACCGGCGCTTCCTCACGTACAGATGCGCGCAGAACAGGGCTCGGTACCCGTTCTCCATAGCGCTGCGATGACCAGCCTTGAATCGGCTCATATTGTCCGCATTCCACCGAGGCACGAAGCGGCGCCGATGCATAGAGCATCAATTGCAGGCCGGCGTCGCCAATGTTGGCGCGGCAATCGATCTCGCCGCGGTTCTCCTCGCCGAAGATGGTCAGCCGCGCGTCCGAAGCAAAATGGTAGAGAAACTCGTAGTCGTGTTTGCCTCGTCCGAGCAGGTCATCGAGCACAATCCAGTAATCCGGACGGATGTAAATGAGCCGCCGCCGGTGAACGACGGCGGCAGGCTTATGGGCATATCCATCATGCACGGCATCGATGTACTCGATCTCCGGAAGCGAGAACTTCCGGCACACGCGCGTTTCCGTCTTCCTCTTCCAGGCGAAAGTCCCGCCCACCTCCGCCTGGCCCGCGCCATCGACCACAACGGTGTTGTGCGCCCGGGTTGAGCGAAAATATTCCCGCCATTCCGGCGCGCAGTTGTATATACCTGTCCCGGGATCGATCAGGAAGTCGCGGCCGCCGGTAAAGAGAGTCAGAGACAACGCGTCGGCGTGTCCGTGCCCTCCGCTCGGTGAACCCAGGCCGCCGCAGTCGAAGGTAACGACGGTGTCTTTCGCATCCCAGCCGGAACGCTGCACAAAGTATCGGGCATCGCCATATTCGCTGGAATTATCCGAAGGGGGCTCCGAACTCAGCGAGTTGAAGACTGTCCAGGCCTCCTCGCCGAGCAGCCATAGCGTGTCCTGGTGGAATCCCGCCGCCTGGGTTTTAAAGTCGGACCTGCCGGCTAAAACGGCGCCGGTGCAAAGGCCATCGCGAAATGAACGATAGTCGCCGGCTCCAAGCATCAGAAGGCGCCCGCCATCGTCGTCGCCCAGCAGCGGAATACTCCCGTCCGGCCGCGTGATGCGCATGACGAAGTCCAGCATCTGTCCCAGCTTCGTCCACATCCAGTCCGGAAAGGCCAGCCCATTGCACTTCGCAAGCGCCAGCGTATGGAGATAAAAATCCGTGGCGTAACAGTGATAGTAGGACGACAGCTCGCAGTAAACGCCGTCGGCCGGAACCTGGTCCTGCATTTCGCGGATCAGGGTATTGCAGCCGAATTGGCGCCACTTCTCCGCTCGCGGCAGCTCCCGGAAAAGAACGCCGGCGATAAAAAGGGCCGCGGCTTCGCCGATCAGGTGCGTGTTCGGGCTGCTGTAAACGGAAGGATAGCGATAGATCTGGTCGAACTGGGCAAACAGGGACCTCATGATACGCCGCAGCCTGGATTCGTCGAGTGCCTTCGACGGCAGCAGCAGAATGATCGTCCACAACCACGATGTGCATCGAATCCCGATTTCGAGGCTCGATTGCCAGTTAATGCCGGTCCATTTCGGGTTCTGTTCGATCCAGCTTTCCATTTGCGCGACGGCCTCCTGCGCATAGGACTCATTGGCCGTCAGACAGAACGCTCTTGCAAGCCGCGGTAGATGTTGATGCCGGTTCAGCTCATGAATCACTTTTGCGTCCGCAGGCGGCGCACTGAGAAGGTCGTAATCGACCCAGAACCTGGGCGGCCAGCGGTAGCCCGACACCGGATCGCGATGCCAATCGATCGAGTTTCCCAGTTCCAGTTCGGTGTGAGCCAGCAGGCCGATCCGGTGACTGCACAGAACATCCGCATCTTGTACGGCGCGGTCGAACCATTCCGGGAATCGCTGCGCGATGAACTGGCTTAAGGATTCCGTATTGTGTGTCGAAGGATAAAAGCGCGGCGCGACGGCGCGCTGCAAATAGCCTTTCAGGGAAGCCTTCTCCCGCGCGATCAGCGCATCGAGTTCGCGATCGTCATCCAGGCCGGCGCCGGAGCCAAGCCGCAGCCGGTCGGCGTGATGCCTGAAACGTTCCCGCGTCCGATGAGCGATTTCCCGGGCCGACATTTGACGAAGACGTTTTAAATTCATGAATTCCTATGCGGCCACCCGCTCCAATGAAGTCGTCACGGCCTGGACCAGTTCATTTACATTCCCGGTCTCAAACACCATTGTGCCCGCCGGCCGTGCGGCGGCGCTGCTTGCAACAACCGGCACGCCCAGGGCCAACGCTTCGCGCACCGAAATCGAATCACCGTCTCTGAACGTCGGACGCACAAAAACCGACGAGCGCGCCATCAGCGAGAGGCACAATTCGTGGTCCAGATCGCCTGCCAGAATGACGCTGCCGCCGAGCCGCATTTCCGCGATTAAAGCTTCCGCCTCGGAACGGTTCTCACCTGTCCCCATGACCAGACACCCGATATCCGGATATCGGTTCCTCAGCCGGGCGACTGCCCGCATCAGGACCTCAAATCCGTACTCCGGCCGGAAGAACATGGCCGTGCTGAGCAACGGAGAATGCCTTTTCATCCAGCTCTCGATATCCCCGGATGCGGCCACCTCCGGCGCTTCGATGGGAAGGAAAGCGGGCGTGATCTGCATTTTGTCCCGGCTGATGCCCAGTTCGGAGACGGCATCCGCCATTTCCCCGCTCACGCAGACAATGCGGTCATAGAACAACGCGGCAAAGCGGGCGAGATGGCGCTTCCAGCCCGGATTCAGCCGCAGATATTCCGGGACTCCCCCCGAGTGCAGAGTCAATGTGGCTCCGGGACCCGCCTGGGCGGCAAGTCCGCAAGCCAGCGCGACGAGCCAGCTTTTAGGGTTCTCACCATTGGTGTGCACGCTCAAAACCCAGTCGTCGCTGACGTGCCGGAAGAGTTCACGGCAAAAACCAGGTGCGCCGGAGATCTTGATGTAGGCATCGCTCTCCGGAGCGCGGGGATCGACGTTAAGCACACTCGACTGCTGTCCCGTCCGCTTCATTAGAGCGTGCGCGCTCCACACGTGCACGGAGATTCCCCCGTGCGGTGGCGGATACGGACCGACAAAAAGCACTTTCATCTATGAATCTCCGGCACCACAACTCGAACGTGATCATCGTCCAGAGCTGCAGGTCCAGCGGGCGGCCTCGATCGTTCAATTCGATCAGGCGCTCGATATAGGATTTCTGGAACAGCCCGCGTCCGAGACTTTTACGGGAGAGCAAAAGGTCCCGGACGTAGAGGCTGAGCTGGCCACGAAACCACCGTCCCAAAGGGATGGCGAATCCGCGCTTCGGCCGGTAAAGAATTTCGTTCGGAAGAATGCCTTCCATGGCTTTCTTAAAGATGTATTTGGTTGTCTTGCCCTGAAGCTTCAATTCCGGCGGAATGGTCGCGGCAAACTCCACGAACTTGTGGTCGAGCAAAGGCACGCGCGTCTCGATCGAATGAGCCATGCTCATGCGATCGACCTTGGTCAGGATATCGTTCGGCAGGTAATTCTTGATGTCGATGTACTGCAACGTGGACAACCAGGGCATTTTGCTGTTCTGCAGAAAGGCGCGCCACGGGCTGCGCGGGTCCTCTTTCTGAATGTGCAGCCAGGCGTCGGGCTCAAACAGCGACATCTTCTCGATTTCCCGGAACAGCGTGTTGTTGTCGAAGAACCGCTCAGCGCCGCTGAAGCCGAGATGTCTCAGGAAATTCCGCCCCTTCATGCCTTCCTGCATCGAGCGTCCGATGAATCCCGCCACCTGGCGTAGCGGGTTCGGGATCTGGTCGAGCTTCCGCTCGGCGCGCTCCTTCACGTACTTGTCGTAACCGGCGAACAATTCGTCGCCGCCGTCGCCGGAAAGGACCACCGTGACGTGCTCGGCCGCGAGCTTCGAAACCATGTATGTGGGAATCGCTGAAGAGTCGCCAAAGGGTTCGTCGAGAAACCATGGAAGGTCCTCGATAATGCCCAACACATTCGGATCGACGACCAACTCGTGGTGATCCGTTCCGAACTGGCGCGCCACCTGCCGCGCATAATCCAGCTCGTTGTAGTCCTGGTCCGGAAAGCCGATTGAAAAAGTCTTCACCGGTCCCGAACTGATACGCGCCATGGTGGCGACGACCGCGCTCGAATCGATACCGCCGCTGAGAAAAGCGCCGAGCGGCACGTCCGCGATCAGCCGCATCCGGACCGATTCTTCCAGCAGGTCGCGCAGGCGTTCGACGAAATACTGCTCGCTTTTCGTGTAATCCGGATCGAATTGCACGTCCCAGTACTCGCGGACACGAATGCCGTGACGGGCGGAGGCTGTCAGGATGTGCCCGGGTTTAAGCTTATGAACGCCGTCGATGATGCTCTCAGACGAGGGCGTCGTCATCCCGTTGAAAAGGCTGTTGACGGAACCCCAATTGAGCTTGCGCTCGACTTCGGGCAGTTGAAGCACGACCTTCAGCTCGGAACCGAATGCGAGGCGGCCGTCGACGATGGCATAGAAAAGAGGCTTGATGCCGAGCCGGTCGCGCGCCAGCAGCAGCGTCTTCTGACGCTCATCCCACACCGCAAAGGCGAACATGCCGCGCATCTTTTCGACGCACGCTTCGCCGTATTGCTCGTAAAGGTGGACGATGACCTCGGTATCCGTGTCCGTATAGAAACGGTGGCCCTGGCCCTCAAGCTGCGCGCGAAGCGTCTTGAAGTTGTAGATTTCGCCGTTGAAGACGACCCATACGGTCCGATCTTCGTTATGTACGGGCTGATGTCCGCCGTCGATATCGATGATGCTCAACCGCCGCATCCCGATCACGGCCTCGTCCGCCGCGTAATAGCCGGCATCGTTCGGCCCGCGGTGTACCATTGCATCGCACATCGCTTCGACTTCTTCCGGGGCCACCGGTTTTCCGGCCAGACTCAACACACCCGCAATTCCACACATATCGGTCCCTCAGTACTGCGTTCTTCGCAAGCGGGATGCCAATGTAAAAGCCGGAAATTATGGGGATTATGAGGGTTGCGCGCTCCACTAGTGGAATGCCCTTACATTCAGAGCGAGGCAACCGGCCGCCATGGCGGCCGTCCAGGAGAGAAGTCGGGATTTCAGCGAACGCCGGCAACTTTCTTCGGCATTTTCGTCAACGCCTGGCAGAGCGTGCCGGAAGGCGTCACGAATGGATTTCCATAGAGAGCCCATCCATCGCGCAGTAAACCATTCACCTGATCATTCAGTTCCGCAGCCTTTTCCGCAGCACACAATTTGTATTCGATGGACATATTTATCTCCGTATTAATGAATTGTAGCCGCAGATTGCGCAGATGACACAGATGGTTCAACGGGAGCACTCCACATACCCCCGCCTGGAACGCGGTGTTGACGGGAAGATTGACGTGCCGTTATTCTCTTTAAGCCTCAGGATTAGGCTCACGGCCGACACAATTTACTCCGAATCAATATAGGCTCCGGCGAACGGGAGGTCTTTCTGCCCTACTGGCGAGCAGTTTTCGAAGAGTTCCTGGATGCCATCCTCGTTGCGAACAACAATGCCGAGTACATCGATGCGAACAGGGCTGCGTGTGAACTCCTGGGTTACAGCCGTGAGGAACTGCTGAAGCTGCGGGTTCCCGATATCGTTACATTCGCGGATCAATCGGAGTTCGACCGGCAGTGGCGGGATTTTCTGACTTCGAACTCGTTCGAAGGAGAACCCACACTGCGCCGGAAAGATGGAACTCTTCGTGTGGTGGACTATCGGGCTGTGGCGCACATTCAGCCCGGCACTCACGTATCCGTGATCCGTGATGTTACGGACCGCCGGCACATGGGGGAGCAGATCCGCCAGAGCGAAAAGCGTCTGCAGCTCGCGATGCAGGCAGGCAGGCTCGGTTCATGGGACTGGGATTCCGGACGAAATACACTGGAGGCGTCCGCTGAATGCAAGGCGATCTTCGGTCTCGCACCCGGCCAGGATTTTTCCTTTGAGATCGCTTTGAACCTGATTCATCCGGAGGACCGCGAGCGCGTGACCCACCTGCTGCAGGACACGATCGGGAACGACAGTGCCTATGAAGCCGAATTCCGTGTTGTCTGGCCGGACGAAAGCGTTCACTGGGTGCGTTCGCACGGCCGCGCCATCTACAGCACGGATGAAAATACCGTACGGGTTGTCGGAGTCAGTCTCGATATCACGGAGCGCAAACAGCGCGATGAAGAACGCGATCGCCTTCTGGTCCGTGAACGGGAGGCGCGGCGGGAGGCGGAGTCGGCGAATCGCGCGAAGGATCAATTCCTGGCGATGGTGTCGCACGAGTTGCGGACGCCGCTGAGCACGATTCTCGGCTGGACTCAGATCATCAAGGCGAAAAGGGTTGATGCGGAGACTGCTGCAAGAGCGATTCCAGTCATCGAACGGAACGCGCAGCTTCAGACTCGGATGATCGAAGACCTGCTGGATTTTTCACGCATCGTAGCGGGCAGTCTGCGGCTAAGGGTAGAACACGTGAGCCTGAGCGAACTGATTCAGAACGTCGTCGATTCCGTCGGGCCGCCCGCGGAAGCGAAGGGCGTGACGATCGAGGCCGATGTGCAACCGCCCGCCCTTCGTGTCGAAGGCGACTCGATGCGGCTGCAGCAGGTTCTCCACAATCTGGTTTTCAATGCGCTCAAGTTCACACCACAAGGCGGACGGATTTCCATTTCGGCTGGAACCGACGGGAACACCGCAACCATCCGGGTCACGGATACCGGCTCCGGAATTGCAGCCGAGTTTCTCCCGCACATCTTCGAAAGCTTCCGGCAGGCCGAGACTAGGCCGGCGCGCAGGCAAGGCGGTCTCGGCTTGGGACTGGCGATTGTGAAACACCTTGTCGAGCTGCATGGCGGTCACATTGAAGCATCGAGTGCGGGATTGAATCGCGGATCGACGTTCAACGTGAACATCCCCGTTTCGAATCGAGTGCGGCAGGCCTTCCAGGAGGGGCTGAGCGATGCAATGGAAGGAGACCAGTCGAAAGACGCTTTGAAGGGCCTCAGGATTCTTGTCGTCGAAGATGAAGCCGTCATCCTCAGGATGCTCAAGGCCTTCCTGGAACGGCAGGGCGCGGAGGTCCGCCCGTCTGCCAATGCCGGCGAAGCGATCAAGGAACTCGAGGAGTGGATACCGGACGTGCTTCTATCCGACATCGGAATGCCCGATGAAGACGGCCTCGAACTCATCTCGCGCGTGCGCGTCATGGACTCGGAATCCGTGCGTAATGTCCTGGCGATCGCGCTCACAGGACGGACAAGGGAAGACGACCGCCTCAAGGCCCTGGCCGCCGGCTATCAGATGTTCGTGCCGAAGTCCGTCAAGCCGGCGGATCTGGTCGAGACCATTGCCACGCTGGTAAAAAACCGCGGCTAGCAACCGTTATTTCCGTGCGTCCTCGAGCACGGCCATGTACTTCCGGATATAACCTAACAAACCTCACTTACACGAAATCCCGGACGCCGCCGACACCAAGCGGTAAGCCATGGAGTTTTTTCTTCTCTGCTTTACCTCCCGCGGTAAGCCAGATACTTTTTTCTTCTCTGCCTTACTTCCCGCGGTAAGCCAGAGACTTTTTTCTTCTCTGCCTTACCTCCCGTGGTAAGCCAGATACTTTTTTCTTCTCTGCCTTACCTCCCGCGGTAAGCCAGATACTTTTTTCTTCTCTGCCTTACTTCCCGCGGTAAGCCAGATACTTTTTTCTTCTCTGCCTTACCTCCCGCGGTAAGCCAAAGACCTTTTTTTTCTCTCCTTTACCGGGGGCCAGCTGTCCGGTCCCGACCGCCGAGAACGAATTATTCGCCTTACTGTTCAATGAGATACGGACCCTGCGCGGACTCATCATCCGATGCAAAAGGGGATGGCGGGTGCCACTTCGAGGGTTGAAGGGCCGTGTTACGAGCGAATCGCTTGTGGCGGTTGCGGGGGGGGGCGAGCGACGCCGACACCGAGTTGATCGATGCGAACGGTGAAGTAGTGTTGGTCGTAGCGGTGCGGCACGACGACCTGGGGAACTCCGGCTAGCGCGGCCGTGGTCGTCGTGCCCGCACCGCCATGGTGGACAACCCCGGCAGCGCGAGGGAATAGTGCCTAAGGCATCCAGGGAATGAACGAAGTGGGCGACGATGCCGTTTGCCTGCTTTCTCCAGTCGATCTTCCGTTTTTCCTCCTGCTCATGAATGACGAGCGTGCGGTCCGCCGTCGCAACGGGTTGTGCTTTCGGTTCCCGCTACTTGCGATCAGAAGAATTGAAAACGAATCTCAGTGCCTGGTAAACCGCGTTGCCGTAGAAGTGCTTTCCGCCCTGACAAGCGCCGAAAGGGATAGCCCGACGAAAACGCCTAAGGGTTTAGGCATCTTTGCCGCTGTATGGCTAAACGCTGGGCGACAAGGCAGGATCTATTTCTCTGCAACCGAGCTTGGGATGGCGCCGGATCAACGGTGATAAGGGGATATATCGACAGCTAATTCCAATTACTAAACGCTGCGGCATTCGGGCAGCTATTTCTTTCTGGGCACTGCGTCGCGAAGTAGCACTCCTACGACAACGCGGTTATACGGCCACTTAATCTTTTAAGGAACATTTCTGCTCAAACGGTGTCATATGGGAGAACTGGCCGACGGAGCATGAGGATGAAGGCACTGTCATTTTGGGCTCTGGTATTCGCCGTTTTGTACGCGGCACCTTTGAAGTCACAGTCCCCCGAGTTTGAGGCGGCAACCATTAAGCCGGCAAGACTCGTAAATATTGGCGTTAAAAGCGCCTGCCATGGTATCGACTCTAAATTTGCTCCAAGGGACCTAGCCGCAACAGTGCCCCTGGGGCGATGCGTCATTTCGTCCGGCCGTCTCAGCCACATGATTGGAGTCGCATACAACGTAACGATGGACGTCCTTCAAGGAGGTCCGGATTGGGTCAAAGACGGACAAGACCGGTTCGACCTTGAGGCAAAGGCCGAGAACCCGGAGACTGCCAGAGAAGCCGACCTGCTGTCGATGCTTCAAAACCTTCTTGTGGACCGATTCAAACTGAAATTCCACTGGGAGACGCGAGAAATTGATGGATTTCAATTGGTGGTCACGCCGGTTGGCCCGAAATTTAACGAAGCGAAACCCGATGAGGAGGAGAAGCTTTCGGATGGCTTTCTCGCCCTCGCCTATGAAAACAGCCTGATCTTTAACGGGGGAAAGGACAACAACGTTGCCCAGTTGCCCGTGACATCATCTTTCCAAAAAGTTTCGATGACCCGATTCGCACAGCTCCTTCTACCTGCTGCGGGCCGTCACGTTGAGGATCGAACAAACCTGAAAGGCTTTTACGATTTCACGATTGTTGCGCAACCCGGAGATGCCATCTCAGGTCCGCTTGAGAAACAGCTAGGCCTCAAACTCGAACGACGAAAGGTCGCCATTAAATTTTTTATCGTCGATTCCGCCGAAAAACCTGCTGCCGATTAAGGAAGAATCGTTTAATCGACAACGAGACCAGCCACTTCGGCGATAGCGATTTCTCGGGAGCTACCATAGGTCTGGCGACTAGACCCTCATTTAACACACGTGATTTACCGAGAATTAACGGTCCACGAAGTCGGCATCCCATACAAGTGCCGAAACGACGAAATTTCGGATCCCGAAAGTTGCCGAGCGTTTACCCATTCCTGGCGATAACAGCCCTTCCCACAAGCAATCGGCAGATAGGTCCTCATTAACGCCGCAGTGTTTAGGAACTCACATGGATATTCCCGGCTTCCGGTTACATCCGCTCAAGGGCGGATTGAAAGGTTTGTGGGCGGTAACAGTTCGCGCAAACTGGCGAGTGACGTTCCGGTTTGCCGATCCCGACGCATTCGATGTTGATTACGCGGACTATCATTAAGAAGGAGATTGAACAATGCCGATGAAAACTCCACCACCCGGGAGGCTTTGTTCTGCGTCAGTGCATTGAGCCTTTGGGCTTGAGCATTACGGACGCGACTGCGCTCGGCGTAACCCGCACGACATTGTCGGAACTGGTAAACGGAAAACGGGGCGTTTCCACGGAAATGGCCGTGAGATTGTCGAAAGTCTTCGGCGGCAGCGCCCAAAGCTGGCTTGTCCAACAGGCCCAGTATAATCTCGCCCACGTTCGCACTGATCGCATGAAGTTGAAACGGCTTGAAGTGGTCTAGGAACGGGAAAAAGCACTGCGACCTGGCACGATCTGACAACCCGTATCGGCCGACCCCGTTGCTCCCGTCGTTTCCAAAACGGCAACGACGGCGGTCTCCGAATTACGGAATCTCTTCGCTTATCCTTCATACATCTGACTCGGCCAGATTGAACCTCGCTTACCAAGGGCCAATATAAGTGCCCGATTTGGGGTCCCAGCGTAAGCTCACGCAATCTAAACAGGTCTCGGTGGTGCTGTGAACTTCGATCAGGGCCGGCGTCCAACCCGGCGCGAGTGGAGCCACGTCTCGGGCCAGCATAGTTTCAGTATAGGGAAAATCGTACACCATGACCGGGGTCGGTGCGTGACTGCGCAGAAGGCGTAGCAGTTCGGTGGTCGGCTTGGCCCGCCCTTCGAATTGAGCGTCCTTTCGTATCCAAAGATATCCGACATTAAATGACAGAAAAGCGGCGACAAACGTCTGCTGCAGGCGTACGCTGCGAAGGTTATAAATCAAGAACGCTGTACCGGCATCCAGCACCATCGATATCAGGTAAACGTGCCGGCTCGGCAAGGCGCCTTGATAGGTGAGAAAAAGGTAAGGTGCCATCGCGGCCCCCAGCCATGGGAGGTACGGCAGTGCGCGCCGCCAGTCGGGCCAGCGGCCGGTATCAATCCTGAAGGCCACAAGAAGGGAATAGAACCATGGCCATAATAAGCGGTTGAGCGTTTTGACGAAAACCAAAGCTGCGTGCGGGCCCGCGTCGTAAATACCACCCTGGATATAACTGTTCTTCGACCACGTCCAAAGAAATACCCCACCGAACACGGCCGTCGGAATGAGGAAGAGAAAATAGCGTTTCGGAAACAGTGGCTTACCGCGCTGCCATTGGATCAACGGCAGCAGAACCAGCAGGATCACGCCGGATTCTTTCGAAAACAGCCCGAATCCAAACATCAGTGCGCTGAGGATGTAGCGATCCTTCAGCCACAGCAGAATTGCACTCAGCAAACAAAAAGCAACCAACGGTTCTCCCATGGCCGCCAGCCACAGAATTGCCTCCTGCGGTGCCTGAACGACGGCGAACAGAACGGCCGCCAGATAAGCAATCCGGATGTTTCCCCATAGCCTGGAAATCAGGGTCCGGAGCAGCAGACAGTTGATGAAGTGAAGAAAAATCGAAAACACATAAAACACTTCAGGGCGGTATCCGGCAATGTCTTTTAAAGCTGCGAACACGAGGAAACTCGTCATGCGGAAGTTATTCGGCGGAATCGTAAACAGAAACCAGAAGTTCGTTTTCAGCCGTGCTGCCCAGTCCAGATACGCGTAATCGTCCGCGATAAAGCCGTTATTCAATACCGGAAAGTAGACCGCGGCACAGATGCCTGCCAACAGCAGAATCTGCAGGAGATTTGAAATGGATTTCGTTCCGCTGGATTGTTCATTCGATATGGGAGCAGTGGTTTGGAACATTTAGTTTTTACGCAACATGACGACGACTTCCTTGCGATAAAAATGTGCATTCCAGGAAAGAATCCGGCGCCATGACAGATTCCAGTTATCGATTGTGTAGTCGAGAATGGCTCGCACGTCGTCTTGCGTCCAGACGTGACAGTGAATGCTGAATTTCCTGCCCATCAAGTCGTCGACGCTGGATTCAAAGTTCGACTGGCTTCGCGGTGTTTTATAGATGTGTTCGACCCAATCCGCATAATGACTCCGGAGATCATGGGTTTTCGGATCCGAATGTTCGCGGATCAAATGATCGAGTGTCGTCCGTTGGCGCGGAGCATCGAGCGTGAACCTCTTGTCGGGCACTCGCAACAACAATATTCCGCCCGGCACTAAGCATTCATACCAGCCTCGCAAAGCGGCCAGAGGAAAGTGCAGATGCTCCAGAATATGACTCGCGATAATGAAGTCGAGGGATGAGGCAAAAGGAAGTGCTTCGGCGTCGGCAATAACATCGGGCGGGATAATGGCGCGCTTCAGATCGGGATAGTCCCCTTCAAGACCCTCAACGGAAAGCCTATCGGCATACAAGACCCGAACACCGGCAGAAACCGGGAAACGCTTCCATAGTGCTCCGATTTCAAGTCCGTAACCGCAGAGATATCGACGCAGTATTCGATTCTCAAGCCAGCGGATTGGCGCGCCTCGTCCTACGCCGACATGCTAAACGGTTTAGCGGATGTATGTCGACAGCTGAGCCCCGGAGCGGCGACAGATTTGCGGTGTTCAAGATGCATCTTGCCTCCCGGTGGAGGTCTGTCAACATGAAGACTCGCCTGTTTGCCCTTACCCTCTGTGGAATTGTCCTTCTTTCATTAGGGTCCGAAACACGGCATGTGGCCGCGGCCACGGCAAGCCGATCGATAAGCGCTGCAAGGGATTACGGGAATCTGCCGATGAGCTTCGAACCGAATCGAGGACAGTTTGACCGCCGTTTCGAGTTCGGCGCGCGCCGGTTCGGCTACTCCCTCCTGGTGAACTCGACAACCGTCGAGTTGAAGTTCCGTACTCCGGGTAGCTCGGCACACACAACACTTGAAATGGTGTTGCATGGCGCAAATCCGGGAGCCGGAGTCCGCGGAACGGACGCTCTTCCCGGCGAGGCGAACTACTTTCAAGGCAGCAGCGAGAACTGGATCACGCACATCCCTACATATCAAGATGTTGAAGTTAAAGACGTCTATCCCGGCGTCGACGCCATTTATTACGGCAACGAAGGAAGATTTGAGTACGATTTCACGGTCGCACCGGGCGCTTCAGCCAAGCTGATCGACATCGGATTCGAGCGTGGAGCGAAGTTGAAGTTATCCGGGGAAGGCGATCTGCTGATTACTGTTGGGCGACAGGAAATCCGGCAATCTAAACCAACGACCTATCAGAATATCGATGGGCGCAGGACCCTCGTCGACAGCAAATATGTCCTTCATGGCGGCGGCCGAGCCGGATTTGAGGTTGCCGGCTATGATCACAGCAAGCCTCTTATCATCGACCCGCAACTGGTGTATTCGACTTTCGCCCCCGGAATGACCCGCGAATATGGCATCGCCGTGGACTCCGGCGGAAACGCGTACCTCGCCGGAACGACCGACGACGGCGGACCGAACGATCAGGCGACAAACGCCTTTGTCGCCAAGCTGAATGCGTCAGGAACGGCGTTTCTGTGGTTCAGTTCGTTTGGATCTTCCGGGTACAGTGACAGCGCCACGGCCATTGCAGTCGATGCCGCGGGAAATGCATATGCTACCGGCTGGACGGAGTATGGCTTCCGGCCTCCATACCCGCCATTCCCAACGACCTCGAATGCGATTCACCCTGCACCCACGGCGGGCTGGAACGCGTTTGTGACAAAGTTTGACACGAACGGCAATGTGACATATTCGACGTACCTTGGCGGCGATCGCGCGGACGGCATCGCCGTCGATCCGTCCGGCAACACGTACATCGCCGGCCAGGCCTCATCGGCGGCCTTTCCCACAACGAGACCCTTCCAGTCGACTCTGCGCGGGAGTGCGGATGCCTTTGTCACGGTTTTGAATGCTCAAGGCTCCGCATTTATCTACTCGACGTATCTGGGCGGCGGCGGAAGCGATGCCGCGACAGCAATTGCCGTGGACGGAAGCGGAAACGCTTATGTCGCCGGAACGACCACCTCAACGGACTTTCCGACGGCGGATCCGATTCAATCGGCGGCAAGGGGAGGGACCGACGCATTCATCGTCAAACTGAATCCCGCAGGTTCGGCATTGATGTACGGAACGTATCTCGGCGGCAGCGGAACCGACATCGCTACAGGTATCGCTCTCGACACCTCCGAGAATGCCTATATTTCCGGGAGGACCAATTCTCCCAATTTCCCGACGGCTTCGGCATTCCAGCCGGCACTGCATGGGGGCTTCGACGTTTTCGTGACCAAAGTGAATTCGGCGGGAACCGCGCTTGCGTACTCCACGTACCTGGGCGGAAGTAACGATGAAATAACTGCCGGCATATGGTGCGAAGAAAAGCCGACTTGCGCTGGTATCGCGGTTAACGGCAATGGTAACGCCTATGTCACCGACGTCACGGCATCCCCGGACTTTCCTCAAGTCAATTCCATGCAGCCTTTCAAAGGCACAACGGACGCATTCGTCAGCGAATTTTCCGTCGATGGTAAGAGCCTGGTGTACTCGACGCTTATCGGGGGAGCTAATGCCGGGAATACCAATGCACCACCGCGTGGATCAAACAATGCCTTCACTTCAGGCAGCGCCGTCGCATACATGAATGGAAATCTATACGTCACCGGACTGACCGATTCGTACGACTTTCCCGGGATTCCCAATGCGCAGGGCACCTGTTGCGTCAATCCGGTGTGGAATGGTACTGGCGGCTTCATCGCAAAGGTGGCCGATGATACGACGACTTCCGGTGGCGCTACTACCTTCACACGCGTCGAACAAAACAGCTCGGCTGTAACCTACACCGGCACCTGGTATTCGAACTCCGGCTCATTCAACAGCGGCAGCAGCGCCGTCCTGGCGGAAAGTCAGGGCTCGCGCGCGACATTCACCTTCACCGGCATCGACGCCCGATGGATCGGATATAAAGACGCCTGGTCCGGTATTGCCAACGTCTACGTTGACGGCGTTTTGAAAACGACTGTCGATGACTACTCCGCCAGCGATCAGGCTCAGGCGGTCCTGTACACCATCTCCGGACTGGCCGCCGGTACGCATACCCTCGCCGTCGAAGTGTCCGGAAACAAGAACCCATCCGCTCAGGCCGACTGGATCTGGGTCGATGCCTTCGACTACGCATCCAACGGAACTTCGAGCGGTGGTGGTGGCACCACAACAGGCGGAGGGGGCACGACGACCGGCGGAACCGGCACGTTCACCCGTGTCGAGCAAAACAAATCCGCCGTCACTTACACGGGCACCTGGTACACGAACAACGGTTCATTCAATAGCGGCGGCAGCGCGGTTCTGGCTGAAGACGCAGGCTCGCGCGCCACGTTCACCTTCACCGGCACCGATGCCCGGTGGATCGGATATAAGGATGCCTGGTCCGGTATCGCCAACGTCTATGTCGACGGCGTTTTAAAAACGACTGTCGACGCCTATTCCGCAAACTCCCAGGCGCAGGCTGTCCTGTATACGATTTCCGGCCTTGCCGCCGGCACTCATACCCTCGCCGTCGAGGCGTCCGGAAACCAGAACCCATCCGCTCAGGCCGGCTGGATCTGGGTCGATGCCTTCGACTACGCGTCCAACGGCTCCGGCTCCGGTTCCGGTTCCGGCAGTGGCGGAACCACGACTGGCGGTGGAACGACTTCGGGTGGCACGACCACGTTCAAGCGAGTTGAACAAAACAACTCCGCGGTGGTCTACACCGGCTCCTGGTACGGGAACGCCGGCTCATTCAACAGCGGCGGCAGCGCCGTTCTCGCGATCAATTCCGGCTCGCGGGCCACCTTCACCTTCACCGGGACAGCCGTCAAGTGGATCGGCTATCGGGATCAATGGTCCGGCATTGCCAATATCTACATCGACGGCGCGCTGAAATCTCAGGTGGACACCTACTCGGCATCCGAACAGGCTCAAGCGGTCAATTACGCGACGACCGGCCTCGCTTCCGGAACCCATACCATCACTATTGAGGTTACGGGCAATAAGGACGCATCCGCTCAGTCCGCCTGGGTCTGGGTCGATGCCTTCGACTATCTGCCATAGGGCGGGGCGGAACGGGAATAGCCACAAAAGGCACATAGCAGAACACAAAAGGCACAAAAACATCATGAATGACCTGCCTTATGTGTAACAAGGTCATAGCTTTTAGTTTTCCTGACAAAGTTTTTAGCCGCCGATGACGCGGATGACGCAGATGGGGCGCCCCAAAAGTTCGTTTTTGCGTCCCATCTGCGTCATCCGCGTCATCCGCGGCTAAAAAAGTTTGGTTGCGGCATAGCCGCGCTATGCCTTTTGTGGCTATTCCCGTTCCCGTTGGGCAAAGCCCAGCTGCTGGAAGACGACTTGCAGCGCTGGAGCCATGAAGCACGAGACGAATCGCATTCCGTCCCTGGACGGCTTGCGCTGTATCGCGGTGATGATGGTCCTCTTCAGCCATTTGCTGGGAACGCAGGGGTTTCTGAATCCAACACCGGGAACATTCCTTTATGAATTTGGAAATCTCGGGGTCAAGGTCTTCTTTGTCATCTCGGGTTTCCTCATTACGAACCTGCTGCTGAGCGAACTGGAAAAGACAAACAAGATTCACCTCGGAAAGTTCTACTTCCGCCGCACATTCAGGATATTTCCGGCGTGCTATTTCATGATTGTCGGATTGATCCTTTTCAACGCGATGGGCCTCGTCTCCTTGACCCCAAGAGACGTGATACATGCCGTGACATATACGTCGAATTACTATCCCGGACGATCCTGGGCTGTCGGCCACACCTGGTCCTTAGGCGTCGAAGAACAGTTTTACCTGCTCTGGCCGGCCGTCCTTGTTTTTCTCGGCAGGCGAAAAGGGTTTATGGCGGCAGCCTCCGTGATCTTCATATGTCCGATTATTCGCGTCTTCCTGTGGCACTACTACAAGCTGGAAGGAATCGGATTCCGGTTCGAAACGGTCGCAGACGCAATCGCGACCGGTTGCCTTCTGGCGGGCGCCGGCGGTTGGCTCAAAGCTCAAGCAGCTTATAGAAAAATACTCGAATCGAAATTCTTTGTGGCGGTTCCGGCGGCCGTTCTGTTCTTCCATATGTTCTTCGGCCACCCGACGATCTACTACCTGATCAGCCATACGATGATGAACATCGGTATCGCCTTGTGCCTGGACTGGTGCGTTACGTATCACACCGGAATAGTTGGACGGATACTCAACTCCAAACCGCTTGTCGGAATTGGAGTCATCAGCTACTCGCTTTATCTATGGCAGCAGATGTTCTTCAATCGTCATTCCCCTTCCGCAATGACCTCATTCCCTGCCAATGTCGCGCTTGTGGCGGCGGCGGCGCTGATGTCGTATTTTGTCATCGAAAAACCGAGCCTCCGGCTGCGACAACGATTCGAACGAAACATCTTCTCGGCATCCGCCAGAAGGGCCGGTGCGTCCGAAGG
>DASXLG010000354.1 GCA_036496425.1 Terriglobia bacterium
GACATTATATGATGGACAAAGGAAGGAGCCGCAGATGGCGCCGTCATGCAGAAGGAATGACCCCGGTTTGTATTTGAGCCTCGCCTTTCGGTAGGATGGACGAAGGTTTTACGTGGAAGAGCGGCCATTTCAGTTCGAGTGGGACCCGGCAAAGGCCGAAGCAAATGAACGCAAGCACGGAACTTCATTCGGACTGGCGTCCACGGTGTTTAATGATGCGAACCTGCTCACAGTCGCCGACCTGGAACACAGTGAGCAGGAGCCACGTTGGTTTTCGATCGGCATTGCCAACAATGGCGCGCCTCTGGCTGTGGCCTATCTTTGGTCGGATGCCGATCCAGCCGCTATCAAGATCCGGATACTATCGGCGCGTAGCGCAACGCGGACGGAAATTCGTCAATATGAGGAGCGGAAATGAACAATCCGGAACTTGACGGAAACGACATGCCATCCGAAATCGATTTCAGCAAAGGGACTCGCGGACTCCATCACATTCCTGCAGGCGCGACAGTATTTATGCCGGTGTCTGTTGAAAAGACCGTATGGAAATACTTCTCCGACAAAGCCCGCCAGCGGGGAATGCCTTTGTCCGACCTGATAACGGAAGTCCTCAAGCACGACATCGAGATCAACGAAGCTTTGAAATAATTCATCGATCGAGTGAAAGGAAGAAGTTATAGCCGCAGATGGCGCAGATCACGCAGATTTATCTGCGGCATCCGCGTCATCTGCGGCTCAACTTTTATTCCGATTGCGCAGCGGCTTTTGGAGAATGTATACATAGGCGTATGCCGAGAATGCAGGTCTATCTCCCGGAAGCAATGTATGAGCAGGCGAAGGCGCCGAACTGCTTCAGAAAGCAGTGCAGACGGCGCACGCCGTCTTGCCCGCCGATCGGACTCGAAAGCGGGCTGAGTTCATGCTAGTCCTTGATTCCGGCGGAGTACCAGGCTTGTCGTCCACAAAGTGTAAGTCCTCACGCCTTACCACAGGCCGGCACGCCGGCACCTAAAGCGATCTTTCTCGTTGCAGACGTTCAAGAAGCCACATGCGGGTCAACGCGCTTACCGACAGCCCTTTCGCCTTCGCGATCTCTTGAAGTTCATCCATGTATCCCATTTCAACGCGGCATTGTATAACAGCATCTTTAGTGAGCCGTTCGCGGGCTTCCCGGCGGATTTTTTCCACACGGTTGCTGAGCCGTTCCTGCCTTTGTTTTGCTGTTTCTCTAATGGGCATGATTGAACTCCTTCAGGTAATGTTCGCTTGCAGCCATGGCGTGAAAGACATATTCATCCTCGCTGATAAGCTCAATTCCGACTTCCAGAGCACGCCCGCCTTTCGTTAACCCAATGAAGATCAGCCGATCGTTTCCGTCCCGGCTTGGGCCAAGGTCGAGCCAGATCGTCCGGGAATCGCTCAATACCTCGTCGACTTCAGTGGCAGTCACGCCATGTTTGGTCAGATTTTCAGTATTGTAAGTGACCACTTATGCCTTCCGGCCTGTATTTCATTGTCATACAAACAAATACAGCCGTCAACAGTGCATGAACCGTGCTTAATTCACCTGAGAAGAATTTAGCCATGTAGGCCATCTGCGGCTAAACTGCAGGCACGATGTCGGACGAACTTATAGATGGACGTACGAGGCGGCCGGAATTCGTCGAATTCCGAACCCGGATCATGAGGATTGTCGAATCGCTGCTGTCTTTCAGGAACATTCCTCAAGGAAACGTTGCGTGGCCGCAGCAGGAGCGTGTCGAGGTGAAACTCGAATCCGACGGCGTCACGGTGCAGTTCGTGGTGTCTTCGCTGGAGTGGGAAACCGTCCTCGCTCTGGTTCATGATTTTCAGCAGAGTTTCGGAAGATTCGATCCGTTGTTTCTGGAGCCGACTATTATGAACGGGATGACTCTGAGGCGGTCGTGCAGGGAGGCAGAGGGATTTGGCCATGTTTTCGGACAGGGCGATACGACCATGTCGTTCGAGACGACTCCCTTGTACGGCCACCTTGTCAAGACACGCACAACGGTGGAGGACTTTGACGATCACTTCGAAGTCTTTGTGACAGAGACCGCGAAAAGATTGTTCCCGCCGATCGAGCAACGTCGAAGAAAGGCGGCCGATCTGGAAAGCTGGCATAAGGAATTTGCCCGTCAGTTTGAAAAAATGGGCTGCCGCGTTATCCAGGAATCGGAACTCGGCTGGAAAGACCTTGCCGGCCTGGCCGACCTCCGCGAGCACTTGCGGCGATCGGTGTTTCTGCCCCTTTCGCGCGAACATCTGTACGAGAAGATCGCCGCCCGCGTCATGCCACGGGCGGCCCGGCTTCTACCGCGCGGCGTGCTCCTTTATGGTGCTCCAGGCTGCGGCAAGACCTGGAGCATGAAAATAATCGCGGGTGAAGCCGGCTTGCCCGTCGTGATTCTGCCGTGCAACGCCGTGCTGACCAAATGGTTCGGAGAGAGCGAGAACCGGATCGCCAGTCTGTTCGCCCTTTGCCGCAGTGCAGGCCGAATGATCCTGTTGATCGACGAACTGGATGCTCTTGCCCGGAATCGCAGTGAGAGCCATGAAGCGTCGGCCCGGATCGTGTCTGTCCTTCTTACCGAGATCGACGGCTTTGCGGAATCCAACGAAATTCTTCTGGTGGGTTCCGTTAATGACGTTAATGCGCTCGATCCGGCCATATACGACCGGTTCGACTTAAAAATCGAATTCCGCCCGCCCAATCCAGCCCAGCTTACTGAAGCGCTTGCATACTATGCCCGCCACCTTCCAGCCGATGATGTCGGCGAATTGGCCAATCGCATGGAAGGATGGAACTTCCGGCAAGTCGCCCGATTTGCCGAAAATGTGCTTCGAAGATACGTTTCCAGCCTCGATCTCAGCGCGCTTGAAACACAAGAACCGCCCTTGCCGGGCAAACAGGATTACCTCGAAACGTTGGACGCCAAAGCAACATGACCCAGGCGGGCCACCCCCGAGAATGAAAAGCGGGGCCCCATCTGCGTCATCCGCGTCATCTGCGGCCAAAACCTGTCTGGAAGAATCAGAAACTTGTGGATACATGAAAAAGCGAGGGGTTTTCACATCCTTATTCGCTGCGCTCGCAGCGGCTTCGATCACTTTCTGTGGGATAACCTCTTACGCCCAAGGCAGGACCTTTGTTGTCCGTGGCAATGTGCATCGGTTTGCGAATGCCGGGAACGATCGGGGCCGGGCCGCACCGGCGTTCCGGATGGAGCACATGACGATGCTCTTCAAGTCGACCGACGGACAACAGGCCGAGTTGAATGCGCTGCTCAAACAACAGCAAGATCCCCGCTCTCCGAATTACCACCAATGGCTTTCACCGGAAGGATTTGCCAACCGCTTCGGGCTTGGCCAGGACGATGTAAATAAGGTCATCGTCTGGTTGAAGGCTCAAGGGTTCACGGTGGAGGAAGCCGCGCGCAGCCGCGGTTCAGTAACATTCAGCGGCTCCGCTCTCCAGGTGGAGACGGCTTTCCGCACCTCGATTCATGAGTACGGCGTTGACGGCAAAATTTATTATGCGAACGCCACAGATCCTTCAGTTCCCGCCGCTCTCGCGAATATTGTGCTGGGTTTCCGTTCTTTGAACAACTTCCGCCTTAAACCGAAAGTCCTGAAGCGTATTATCGATGCCGACGCGGCTCCTCAATTTACCTCGCCGATCTCGGGGAATAATTATCTCAGTCCGAACGACTTCGCGACGATTTACGACCTTTCGAGCCTTTACGCGATGGGTTTGGATGGAAGCGGGCAAACCATTGCGGTAGTAGGCCAGACCGATATCCAGCTCAGCGATATCGAAGCCTTTCGAAGCGCGTCGGGATTGCCGGCCAATGACCCTCAAGTGATTCTGGTGTCGGGCATGAGCGATCCGGGAGTGAGCGAGGCCGACCTCGTCGAGGCGGATCTCGATCTGGAATGGTCCGGCGGCATCGCGCCGAAGGCGCAGATTTTATACGTGAATTCAGGTGACGCACTGGTATCGCTGCAATACGCCATCGATCAAAATCTCGCTCCCGTGGTGAGTATCAGTTATGGAGATTGCGAACAGAACTTTTCAGCGGGAGAGCGCGCATCGCTGTTGGCTCTCGCTCAGCAGGCCAATGCTCAAGGCATCACGATCCTGGGTTCCAGCGGCGACAGCGGCGCCGCAGACTGCGATTTCAGCCGCGCGGCGATTGCGACGCATGGACTCGCAGTCGACCTCCCCGCCAGCTTGCCGTATGTCACCGGAATAGGTGGCAGCGAATTTCATGAGGTGACGGCATCCTGGAGTTCCACGAACAATGCGAGTAACGGGTCTGCATTGGGGTACATCCCTGAGATTGTCTGGAACGATGCGGGCGGCGGGAGTCTGGCCGCCGGAGGGGGAGGCCGCAGCATTTATTTCTCGAAGCCTTCATGGCAGACAGGAAGTGGCGTTCCGAACGATTCCGCCCGCGACGTGCCCGACCTTTCGCTCAATGCATCCGCGAATCACGATGGTTATTTGATCTGCTCCGCGGGAAGCTGCGTGAATGGTTATCGATCGCCTTCCGGAAATCTGACGGTTGTCGGCGGGACTTCCGCGGGGGCACCCTCTTTCGCCGCCGTTGTCGCGCTCATCAATCAGAGAGCCGGATCGCGCCAGGGTGACATCAATCCCGTCTTGTATGCTCTTGCCGCCTCGGCTCCAGCCGCCTTCCACGATATTACGTCCGGAGATAACCAGGTGCCGTGCCGTATGGGAACTGTCGATTGCACTACGGGGTCGATCGGGTATTCCGCCGGCCCGGGATACGATCTCGCGACCGGACTCGGTTCTGTGGATGTTTCTGTGATGGTTGCGTCATGGCCGGTAAAGAAACGCAGGGGGCAAATCACTTCCCAGTAAAGAGGTTTTGGCCGCAGATGACGCGGATGGCGCAGATAGATCTAGAAAGGTGCGCAGGTCCGGGATTTGACGACTCTTTTCCAGGTCAGCCGTGGTTCACCGAAGTTGAGAATAAGAGCCAATTCAAGTTCAGAGGCCTTTAAATACGACAATGCCTGGGCCAGATGAGCGTCTGAAATACTGGTGACCGCGTTCAACTCCACCACGACAATGCCGGAAACGATCAGGTCCAGACGATGTTTCCCAACCAGTTGGCCTTTGTAGAGGATATGGATTTGGCGCTCCGTTTCGGTCGAAAGGCCTCGAAGCAGAATTTCCTGCTGCAGAGCGCGTTGGTAGATGGACTCCAGGAAGCCAGGACCGAGAAGCTTGTGCACCTCCATCGCGCTGCCAATGATCTGATGTGTAAGCTCGGGCGTAACCACGCGGCGGCCTGGTGCAATTCAAGGGCCCCATCTGCGTCATCCGCGTCATCTGCGGCTAAACAGCTTTCACTGGCTCGTGATCTGGCCGCCTCGTTTTTTCACAGCACCCACGGTAAATATCACGGCGCCGGACGTTCCCACGCCGTTACTCACCGTGACGTTGTCGGGGCCGAGCGTCGCCGAGTTGGAAATCGTAAATGTCGCGAAAAGCATCGTTCCGCTCACGAACGTTGTATTGGTCACGGTCACACCGGAACCTCCGACCGAGATGATGTTCGAGGCGGAGGTGGGATTGAAATTCGTTCCCGTGAGGGTCACGTTCACGGTCTGACCTGGAAGGCCGTTGATCGGCGTGATCGAGGTCAGCGTCGGAGCGGTGTTGGGATTGATCGTGAGCGTCACAGGGAGCACCAGCGGCGAGTTTGAAGCATTGGCCGCGGTCAGGATGATGCTTCCGGTGTAGACGCCGGCCGAGAGACCGGTGATGTTGTAGGACACCATGAAGTTTACGCCTGAACCCGTCGTCCCGGAGCCGGGCGCGACGGACAACCATGTCCCGCTCAGGGGAGTGACCACCGCGGCGGCAGCTGTAAATGCGAAGCTCACGCCCGAACCGCCCTGGGTGACGGTAAAGTTCGTGGAGCCCGGATTGGAGCCGCCGGCCGTGGCGCTTGGCGTGAAGGACGACGCACTTGTGGATAGCGTCGACGGCAACACATTCAACGTGACCGGGACCGTCACCGGCGAGTTCGCTGCCTGCGGAGAACTGATCGACACGCTGCCGTTATAGATCCCGGGCGCGAGACCGGATGCATTTGCAGTGAGACCGAGCGGGAATCCGCCGGTCCCCGACGTCACCGGCAGCGTCAGCCACTCGCCACCTGAAGGCGTGGTGACGCTGGCGGCGGCCGTCCAGGTGAAGTTTGTCGTGGGGGCGCCGCCCAGGGTGATCGTCGCGGTGTTGCCGGTGGAATTGTTATTCCCAAGCCGGAAGTTGAAACCGGCTGGCGAAACGCTCAAAACGGCAGAGCCCGCGGACACCTGACTCAACATGCGCACGACATTGTCGCTGCTATCGGCGGCGAAGACGGTTCCACTGGAGTTCGCGATGAGACTCGTGACATTGAGTGACGCCATCAGCGCCGGACCGTTATCGCCGGTATCGCCGAAGGCCAGACCCGCGATGGTCGAACTGGTTCCATCCGGAAATCCGCGTTGGATCTGCGATCCCGACGCGATGTACAGGTTGCCGGAGTTGTATGCAACGGCCGCGCCGCCGAACGTGGAGAACGTCGAGATCGTGCCGCCGACAACTACGCGGATCTTCGAATTGTTCGAATCCGCAATATAAAGGTGGTTGGGGCCATAAGGATCGGAGTTGGCGTCAAAAGCGAGATGCCGCGGGTTGTTCAAGTTAGCAGACGTGGCCGCCCCGTTGTCCCCGAGGGAGCCCGAAGTTCCGTTTCCGGCAACGGTGGTGATAGTTCCAGCCGAAACCATCCGGACGCGTTGATTATTGGAGTCCGCTATGTACAGATTGCCCGACCCATCCATCGTCATGCCCTGCGGGTTATTGAGCTGCGCGGTGGTCGCCGATATGCTGTCGCCGTTGTAACCCGATGTCCCCGTTCCGGCGAAAGTATTGATCTTTCCATCAGTCGTGATGATCCGGACGCGGTTGCTGCCGCTGACGAAAATATTTCCGGAGCTGTCCACGAAGATGTCGCTGATGAAGCCCAGTCCCGCGCTAATCGCCATCCCGCCGTCGCCGCTGACAGTGCCGCTGCCCGTGCAAGGAGACGGAATTAAACAACCGGCAATGGTCCTGACATTTCCCGTTACGGCATCCACTTTGCGGATTCGGAAATCACGGCTGTCTGCAATCAGAAGGTTTCCATTCAAGTCCAATGCAACGCCATTGGGTTGGTAGAGAAGGGTCGATGATGCTGCGCCCCCATCGTTACTGGGTCCGCCGGTGTTGCCGGCCAACGTCGTGAGCGCGCCGCCGGTGGTAAGCTCGCGCAGCCGGTTGCTGCCGCTATCGGCGAAATAAACGTTGCCTGACGGATCGGTCGCCATGCCGATGGGGTTCGTCAGCTGAAGGTTCGTTGCGGTCCCAGCTCCCCCGTCGCCGTTGAAGCCGTTAAAACCATTACCGGCAACCGTTGAGATATTGCCGCTGCCGTTCACTTTGCGAATGCGATTGTTGTTGGCGTCGGCGATGAAAAGATTGCCGCTGGCGTCGAAGGCGACGGCGCGGGGTGTATTCAGCGCGGCAGCAGCCGCCGGGCCGCTATCGCCGCTGGAGCCGGAGGTTCCAATTCCCGCGAAGGTACTGATCACGCCGCCGGGAGTCACTTTCCGGATGCGATTGTTGAAGGCGTCCGGGATATAGAGGTTCCCGGCGCCGTCGACGGCGAGCTTGGACGTCTGACTGTCCAAATTCAGTTCCGCCAGGAGGGCTTGGCCGTCTCCGTTGTAACCAGTGAGTCCATTTCCGGCCATGGTCGACATCACACCGTTGGTGTCCACCTGCCGGATCCGGCGATTGTTGAAGTCATGAATGTAGACATTGCCTGACGAATCGATGCCCAACCCGCTGGGAGCCGATAGTTGCGCGAAGATCGCCGGGCCGCCGTCGCCATTGAAGCCACCGGCTCCTGTTCCCGCGAATGTGGTGATCAGGGTTCCATCCGCCGTCACTTTGCGAATGCGATTGTTACTGGAATCGGCAATCAGGACATTGTTATTCGCATCGACAAGAACCGCCCGCGGCTGGTTCAGCTGGGCCGATGCGGCCGGCCCTCCATCCCCATACGGCCCCGGCGTTCCGGTTCCCGCAAATGTCGTGATGACGCCGCCGGATACCTTGAAAACCTTATTTGCGTTCTGCGCAGCGATATACAGATTCCCAATCGAGTCGCGCGCCACATCGAAAAAAAACGGCAAAGGCTGGCTCGTCGCCGGGCCGCCTTCCATAACGAAAGCAGTACCGGCAACGGTGGTAACTGTGTAGCCGGCTTCGGAGCTGACGGTAAAGGTCACCGGAGACGTGGTGCCGGCCTGGGTGGTTACAGTCAGGTTGTGCGCGCCTGTGGTCGCGTTCGCCGCGATGGTGAGAAGCGCTGTCAGCGAGGTCGCACTGGTAAAATTGGTCACGGCTGCCGTCACGCCCGAACCGTCGACCGTGACCGTGGACCCGCCGTTGGCAAACCCTGTACCGGTGAGCGTCACACTGACCGCGGAACCGGTGCTACCTGCCGCGGGACTGATCGACGTCAGCGTTGGAACGCCGAGGATCGTAAAGTTTTGCGAATTCGAGGTGGCGACCGCGGTGGTAACGGAAATGGTCCGGACTCCGGTAGCCGCGGTTCCGGCGATCGTCAAGGTTGCGGTGATTGAGGATGCGCTCACCGCCGTGACGTTACTGACGGTGACGCCGCTTCCGGAGACGTTGACGGTCGGGTTCAAGAGGAAGTTCGATCCTGTCAGCGTGACGTTTACCGCTTGTCCCAGCGCGCCGTTCGCGGGACTGATGGTCGAAAGAAACGGTGAAGCGTTTGGCGCATTCAACTGAAGAAACACGGGGACGGTGATCGGGGAGTTGACAGCGGCAGTTCCAGCTGCTGAAGAGACCGTCACACCCCCGCTGTAAACGCCGGCGCTGAGTCCGGCCAGGTTATAAGAGAGAGTCACAAATCCATTAGCCTGAGGGCTTGAGCTACCCGATGAGGGCGTCACCGACAGCCACTGCGGGCTGGTAACGATTGCGGAAGCGTTAAAGTTGATGCCTCCTCCCAATCCTTGATTCAACACGCTCACGTTTTGCGGTTGAAGGAATCCTCCGGCGGTGGCAACCATGAAAATGTCGGGCGGGCTTACCTGGATATTCTGAGGTGGGATCGTCAGCGTCACGGGTACGGTAAACGAAGTATTAGCCGCAGCCGGAGTGGACGTAAATGTGATGCTGCCGTTGTAGGTACCAGCCGATAACCCGGTGACGTCATATGTCACGGCGAGTGTACCGATGGCGGTCCCCGTCCCACTGGACGGTGAAATGCTCAACCAATGTCCGCCACTCGGCGTGGTGACGGAAGCCGTTGCGTTCCACGCCGCCGTCGCGTTGCCCCAGACTCCGACACTCAGCGCGGACGTGAACGGTGTAATTGCGCCGCCGCGCGCCGAAACACCGAACGGAAGCGCCGTGATGACAGGGGAAGTCTGTGGCGTTGCCTTACGGACAACATAATCGTTCTGGTCGACGAACAGCACCTCGCCCAAGCTGTTCACTGCCAGCGCATCGGTGCCGATCAAGCCGACCAACGCCGGGCCGTTGTCTCCCGAAAGACCGCTCAAACCGTTGGAGTTGAAGACGTTGGATACTAAACCGCCGCCGCCCGCGATACTGGCGCCTCCGCCGTCGGGAAAAATCTGAAAGATGCTCGCGTTGCCGCCAACGAAGACGGTTCCTCCGCCGACCGCAACGCCATTGCTTCCCGCCGTAGAGAACGTGCTGATCGTGCCGTCCGTTGCGACTTTGCGGATTTCCCCTTGGTTGTTTCCGTTGCCGCCATTATCGCAGCGGCTGTCGTTGTTTCCCCGGTCCTGGATATAGAGATTGCCCAGGGAATCCAGGGCCAGCTGCCGGGGCTGCGTCAACTGCGCGCTTGTCCCCTGTCCTCCGTCGCCGCTGTAGCCTGGGGTTCCGTTGCCGGCGATGGTCGTGATCATGCCGGTCGCGGCTGTGACTTTGCGGACCCTGAAATTGCACGCATCCGCGATGTAAATATTTCCGCTCGGATCCACGACAACTCCCAGCGGGCCGTTCAACTGGGCGGATGTAGCAGGAATATTGTCGCCGTTGTAACCGGAGGTGCTGCCGCCGGCGATCGTATGAATGTTATGGTCGAGACCGACCTGCCAGATCCGGCTGTCGGTGCCGCCAAAAACGGTCGTGCTGGCCGCGATGTAGACAGTGCCGCTGGTCGTCGTTGCCACCGCCCAGGGTATGCCCAGGACCGCCGAGGTCGCGGGGCCGCCTTCACCGCTCGCCGTCAGGCTGAGGGTGGTTCCGGTACCGGCGATCGTCGTGACCGTGTTTCCGGGGAAAGAAACCTCGCGAACGCGGGCATTGCCGGTGTCCGCAATGAACAGATTGTTGCTGGGGTCCGTGGCAATGCTTTGCGGCAGATAGAATTGGGCGGACGCCGCCGGTCCATTATCGCCGCTGAACACACCGGAATTCCCCGCGACGGTGGAGAGCGCTCCCGATGAAAGAAGACGAACGCGGTTGGATTCCGAATCGACAATATACAGATTGCCGGAACCATCGAGAGCCATGCCGAGTGGAGATACGGCGAACGACGTTGCCGGAGATCCATCTCCGGTAAAGAGAAATCCGCCGTTGCCGGCAACGGTGGTGATGGTGCTGCTTGTCGAAATCACCGTCGTTCCGGTGATTCCCCGTACACGACTGCTGCCGTTGTCCGCAATGTAAAGCTTGAACTGACTGGGGTTGCTGCTGTCGAGGACGACGGCCGTGGGAAAGCCAAGCCCCGCTGCAGAGGCGGCGCCGTTATCCCCGCTATAACCGCCGCCGGTACCGGCAATCGTGCTGATCACCCCATTCGACGCCGCGATCATGCGGATCCTGTAGTTGTCGGAGTCCGGGAAGTAGATATTCCCCGAGGGGTCCACCGCCAGTTTGCTGGTCTGCAGGTCGAGATTCAAGCAAGCCTGTGTGGCGGGTCCGTTGTCGCCGCTGAAACCGAAACACTGGAACGTTCCGGCAATCGTGGTGATCGCCCCGGTCGCCGCCGTGATTTTCACGATACGGTTGTTGCCGGCATCGATGACATACAGGTTGTCCGAGCTATCGATGCCCAATCCGGACGGGTTTTGAAGCTTCTCAAAAAATGCAGAGCCGTTGTCACCGCTATAACCCGCCCCACCACCGCCGGCAATCGTACTGATCGTTCCGTCTGCCGCGGAGACCTTCCGGACCGCATTCCCTTCCGCAATGTAAATGTTGCTCTGGCTGTCGGCAATGACGGCGAGAGGATAGTTCAATTGCGCCGACGTGGCGGGGCCCCCATCGCCGGACGCGCCCAGCACGCCGGTTCCGGCGAACGTGGAGATGAGCCCGTTGGACACCTGGTAAACCTTGTTGGCGCCGGGCACGGCCAGGTACAGATTGCCATTGGGAGCGAAGGCCACGTCATTGATAAGAGGGAGAGCCTGAGACGTGGCCGCCGCGCCTTCGCTGAAGGCGTCCTGGCCCGCCACCGTGGAGAGCATATATCCGCTGGACACATCGGTGTTCACGGTGATCGGCAGCGCTGCGGTGCCCGCCGCCGTGGATACCGTCACCGAGCGGGTTCCGGCGGCCGCATTCGACGCGACCGTGAAGACGGCTGTCCGCAGCACGGTACTGTTGGTCGATACGACATTGCTGACCGTCACACCCGATCCACTGACATTAACGGCTGTCGCTCCCGCGGCGAAGTTGGTGCCCGTCAACGACACGCTATAAGCCGCCCCAACCGTCAGGATGCTCAGCGTACCGAGACCGGGACTGGTGATCGAACTCAAAGTCGGCGCTCCCAGTACCCCGAAATTGACCGTCGTACTCGTTCCCCCGGTTGTCGTCACCGATATACTGCGGCCGCCCGTGCTGGCGTTGGGAACGATCTGAAAGGTGGCCGTCATGGATGTGTCATTGACCACACTGACGTTGGTAACGCCCACGCCTAAACCACCGAGGTTAATGAAGGCGCCGCCCGCACTGAATCCCGTGCCCGTTAAGGTCACGCTCACCGTCTGGCCAAGACTGCCGTTGACCGGACTGATGGACGAGAGCGTCGGCGTGGCCGCAAACGCGACATTCGATACTGTAAATATCAGGGCGGCGGCCACTAAGATAATCGCAAGCGGCGCTCGCTGCGATCGGAACGCGTTCGGCATATCCGCAACTCCTTTAGATATGGAGGCGCGGATTCTAACACGATCTTTATGTCTGTCGACAGTTGTTTAGCCGCAGATGCCGCGGATGACGCGGATGGGGCATCTGCGTCATCCGCGTCATCTGCGGCCAATTAAAATATCCACACCTCTGGTAAGATGGAGATTCGAACTCATAAACCTTCACGTCAAGATGCGATGTGTACATTGGCTCCGTCACGGACGCTCGTTTTCGGCCTGTGCTTTTTTGCCTTACTGATCACAGGCACTTCCGCACCCATAAGCAATAACCCGTCTCAAAACGTCATCAACACGGTAGCGGGAACCCAAATGTCAGGCTTCAGCGGGGACACCGGTCCAGCCGTGTTAGCCGGTTTTTCTTTCCCTTCGGGTGTCGCCGTTGATGCCGGCGGCAACTTTTTCGTCGTGGATTCCAGCTACCGGGTGCGGAAGATCACAAGCCAGGGCATAGTTACGACGGTTGCCGGCAACAGCACCTTCGGATTTGGCGGTGACGGCGGCCTGGCAACATCCGCACAGATTGCCGGCAGAGGAATCGCGGTCGATGCGGCCGGGGATCTTTTCATTGCCGACACATACAATCATCGCATCCGGAAAGTAACGCCTGCCGGTGTTATCTCGACGATCGCCGGCACCGGGACTGGAGGTTTCGCCGGAGACGGCGGCACGGGCCTGGCCGCCCAGTTCAATTATCCGTCCGGTATAGCAGTGGATGGCGCGGGCAACATCTGGATTGCCGACACGGGCAACCAGAGGATTCGCAAACTGGCGTCGTCCGGCATCATCAGCACGGTTGCCGGTACCGGCACGGCAGGGTACAGCGGAGACGGAGGAGCCGCAGTGGCCGCGCAACTGTCATCGCCCGTAAATATCGCGCTTGATGGCAGCGGAAACCTGTATATCGCCGACACAACCAACGCTCGGATTCGCATGGTCAACGGCAGCGGAGTGATCACGACCATCGCTGGAAACGGCATCGCCGGAAACACCGGAGACGGGGGGCCGGCGGCGAGCGCCGAACTGAATCAGCCGGAAGGGATCGTTGCCGATTCTTCCGGAAATCTGTTCATCGCCGATTCCGGAAACCAACGGGTTCGCGAGATTAATTCTTCCGGCTTGATCCAGGGCATCGCCGGCAGCGGGACGGCGGGTTTTGGCGGTGACGGCGGACCGGCTCCTTCAGCTCTTCTGAGTTCGCCTCAGGCCGTGGCAGTGGACGCAACCGGCTCCTTATTGATTGCCGACACGAACAACAACCGCATCCGCAAGGTCCGGACAATTCCGGATGGAACGCCGGCGCTCACATCGATTGCTCCGACGTCGGGAGTCCGGGGCACCACCTTCTCTGCAAAGGTCGCCGGAGTCAACCTCGCGGGAGCGACGGCTATATCGTTCAGTGGAACCGGTATCAGCGCAACCGTATCCAGCGTCGACTCGTCGACGGGCTTGACCATCAGCATCACCATCGCACCCACAGCGGCGATAGGAATACATACTTTCGCAGTGACCACAGCGGGCGGCCAATCGGACTTTGTTGCAGGGTTCGGTGTCACTCTTCCTTCAGACGACCGTGTGATCGGCACGGCTGCCGGCAACGGAACACCCGGCTTCAGTGGTGACGGACTGGCGGCAACATCCGCGCAGCTGGCCGGTCCGAACGGAGTTGCGGTGGACAGTGCCGGCAACCTGTTCATTGCGGACACAAACAACAACCGGATACGCAAGGTATCGACAACAGGTGTAATCAGCACGGTCGCCGGAACGGGATCGGCCGGTTTCGGCGGGGACGGAGGTGCTGCTACCGGTGCGACGTTCAGCGGCCCGACCGATGTCGCGGTAGATCGATCCGGCAACTTGTTCATAGCGGATTCAGGCAACAATCGAGTCCGAAAAGTGAATACGAACGGAATGATCAGCACAGTGGCCGGGAACGGAAGCACGGCTTCCAGCGGAGACGGCGGACCGGCGACTGCTGCGGCATTGTGCGTCTCCGGTGTGGCTGCGGATTTGTCTGGAAACCTCTTCATCGGGGATGGCTGTAACGAACGCGTCCGAATGGTAAATGCGGACGGCATCATCAGCACCGCCGCGGGCAGTGGAACGCAGGGCTTCGGCGGGGACGGCGGTCCGGCGAATTTCGCCCGGCTCAGCGGTCCCACGCGGCTGGCCGTTGACGCCGAGGGCGATCTGTTTATCGTCGATTCGTTGAACAACCGCGTGCGCGAGGTGAACTCCAAAGGCATCATCCAAACGGTTGCGGGAAATGGCGGCCCGGGCTTCGACATGACCGAAGGCAGCCCCGCGGCCTCGGTGCAGGTATACCCCTGGGTGATTGCATTTGACGCCGCCGGCGATCTCCTTATCGGGGATAACAACAGAGTCCGGCTTGTCGATTCCACCGGCGCAATCTTCACAATTGCCGGCGGCGGCAGCGGTACAGGCGACGGCAGTCCTGCCACGTTCGTCTCGCTGCAGGCCGTACGCGGCCTCGCCGTCGACGCTACGGGCACCATATTCGCCGCGGATACCTATGACAATCGAGTCCGAACTGTCAGTGCTGCGGGCACCGGCACCGGCGCGCCGGTTCTGACATCGATTTCGACATCGTCAGGAATCCAGGGCACCACGGTAACGGCGACTTTGAACGGTTTTAATTTTAGTGGCGTCAATGCAGTCGTGTTCAGTGGGGCGGGTGTCACTGCCGTTCTTAATGGTGTTGGAACCAACACACAATTGCCTGTCCGGATTTCAATTTCAGCAGGGGCCGCGACAGGCACTCGCGCGCTCACTGTGGCGACGGGGGGCCGCATTTCGAACTCGATTACGGGCTTCACCGTGAACGCTCCTGCCGCGATGCTCCCAACAATTGGAACGAACATCGACGGCAGTCCGGAGATCTCCGTCCTCACGGCAGCGCAAGGTACGACGACAGCAGCTATGATTTTCGGAAGCGGGTTTACAGGAGCCACTGCCGTCACATTTGACGGATCGGGCATTACCGCGACCATCCTCAGCGGTGGCACGGACACGCTGATCCCGATTTCGATCGCCGTCGCCACGACTGCTTCGCTCGGCGGCCATAATGTGACAGTCACTGCCGCGGGGGGGACTTCCACCTCGCGAAGCGGGTTTTCCGTTGTGACTCCATCATCCGGAAACATCATCACCACGATTGCAGGCGGCGCGTGCTGCGGTTATGGCGGCACAGGCAGACCGGCGGTACCCACGTCGTTGTCCGTGCCAGCGGGTATTACTGTCGATGCCGCAGGAAACGTGTACTTCGCGGAAAACGGGACGCATCGCATCCGGAGAATAAACCCGTTTGGTGTGCTCGACACCGTCGCAGGATCCATTTCGATTCCAGGCTTCTTTGGAGACGGCGGACCGGCGACGCAGGCGGACCTGAATTCGCCTACCGACGTCGCCATGGACGCAAACGGAAATCTATATATCGCGGATTTCGGGAATCAACGTGTCCGCAAGGTGTCCGCGTCCGGTGTGATCACAACGGTCGCAGGAAACGGGGCCTCGGGAGCCGGCGGGGACGGCGGACCTGCCACGTCTGCACTATTGTTGTCGCCGTACAGCATAGCGGTCGACTCGACAGGAAACCTCTTCATCGCTGATTGGAATCGCGTCCGAAAGGTCAACTCCGCCGGCGTGATTATCACAATTGCCGGTAACGGCACGACTGGTTTCGCCGGCGACGGCGGAGCAGCAGCGGCGTCTGAGTTGTCGTCGGACCTCCGAATAGCCTTAGACGCAGCGAACAACCTGTATATCGCCGACAGGCATAACAATCGAGTTCGGATGGTCAACTCCGGCGGCGTCATCAGTACCGTAGCGGGAACCGGCAGCGCAGGTTTCAGCGGTGATGGCGGCCCGGCAATTCTCGCCCAGCTCAATGCTCCAAATGATGTAGCCGTAGATAAGAACGGCAATATTTTCATCGCCGACGGCAGCGGTCGTATTCGCATGATTAATCCCGGTGGTGTAATCAGCACGGCAGTGCAGGCAGTGTCTGGCGCGATCGCCGTCGACCAAGCCGGTGATTTGTACATTTCGGATGGGACCAATAACCGTATTCTCAAAGTGGCGCCGAACCCGCCGCCCGTGCCGTCTTTGCAGTCCATCGCGCCGGCCTCGGGCACACAAGGCACAACTGTAAATGCGACGATCACAGGCTCGAACTTCAGTGGCGCGGCTGCACTGATCTTCAGCGGAACCGGCGTTATAGCGTCAATCCTGGGAGGCGGTAACGATTCCAGCATTTCCACGGCGATTTCGATCGACCCGGCCGCCGGCACGGGTGAACGAACGGTAACGCTGGTAACGCAGAATGGCATTTCATCAGCGTTCAATGGATTCAGCGTAACAGCGACGAGTGTGCCGTATATCAGCTCAATTGCACCCCAAACCTCCATACAGGGCCAAACGGTGCCGGCCACCGTCACCGGAATGAACTTGTCTGGAGCAACGGGGCTGACATTCGATGGAACGGGAGTGACGGCGAC
>DASXLG010000355.1 GCA_036496425.1 Terriglobia bacterium
GTGCTGCACCACCGCAGGCTGGTTAAGGCGTCTCCCACGGAGTGCCCAGAAACGATTCCGATTTGCGACCTTCCATACAGCCGGATTGAAGGGAACCCATTGGTCCCTTCCATGAACAATCTGAATCTCACATTTTTCAGGTGCCGCTTCGATCTTGTGTCCGTACCACACGACCTTCTAACTCACACTGCTATACGCCTGGTCGCCGCTTTTTGTATCGCTCCGCGCCACTGCGTCCATGCACTGAGGTAATCGAGGCGCTCGGCGGGAAAGGGAAGCCGGTCGAACTGTTCGGCAAATGCAAGAAGACCATCGGAAAAGATGGGCCAACCGCGGAATGGCGCATCGGCTTTGACAAGGCGTCTAATCGCCCACGTGTCGGGAAGTTCGGGGAAGAATCTTTCCAAGTTCGCTGCAACCTCCCCCAGGCCCTCGCGTTCGCCGGAGCGGATTAGCTCGTATGCAGCCATGATTGCCATGATGGGATCGACCCACTTCAGATAAAGCAGATCGGTAAGTGCTTCGCGGCGCCCGCCTACGAAAATATCGCGCCGTTTGCCAAAGAGCCGTTGCGCTTGCGCGATGAATTTGGTGGAGCGCAAGTAACCACGGCCCTCGATCTTGTCACGAATCTCTTCCGGCAGGACACCGACAAGATGCTCGACCGGTAGAAGGTACTGCCCGATTTGCTGCTGGTCATCCTCGTCGATACTAAGAGTGATTAACGTGATGCGATTCGGCAGCATTGAACTCAGGATGGTGACTGTCGCGCGATTATTGACTCGGAATGTGATGGGACCAGAAGAATGCCATCCCGGCGCGGTAGGTGGATTCCAAGCTTTTATATGTTCGAACTGGTAGAGACCAGGAAATTCAGGAATTGCTTCGGGCTGAAACCAAACGGTTTCTTCGCCGGCCTGAAAACCTAACTCGAACGAAGTGTCTGGATTTGCAAAACCGGATAGAATAAAAAGGCCGGTGTCTCCCGAAGACATATTGCTAAAGGATGCGAGTGGCAGGCGTCCTAGCTTCGAAAAGCTGCTGGCGCCCGGAACGATCCGGGATGCACCGATGATCGCGAGCCAGAGGCTAAGATCCTGATCCGAAAGAGGGCCGAGCGTTTCCGAAAAATCGACCGCTCCGGCACGATGGTCGCCTGGGATTTGCGAAAGAAGCGCGGCACGGAGGGGACTCGACTTGAATTCTGTCAAATCAATACTCGTCTCGCGACCACCGCGCTGCACTTGTACGTTGCGCGTGTCGATCGGCGTTCCGTCACGGTCGGTGACTTTGGCCAGGTAGTCTCCCGCGAGTAATGACTGTGTGCCCGACTCGTGGAACGTGATTGTTTCACCAGTAGTGAAGCTCTGCAGCGTGGCTTCGGCACCTCCAGGAATAGCAATCGCCACCGGTGAAACTGGAACGGGCGGTGGTGACGGGGCGGGCCCAATTCCGACGTCGGACTTGCGAAAGCGAACATTGCAGTCCTCGTAGAGCTCAAAAGGCAGGGGATCGATATTTGTTACAACTGCCGCCGGGATAGTGAGCCTAAGATCATAGAAGTCGGGTGTGTGGTGAAGTGCGTGTCGGTCTCCCTTGAATTCACCGGTGGCGATAATCCGTTGCCTCGGGTCAGTGAGTTCGAAGGAAACGCGGTCGGCCGGCGCCGCGCCATCGATTGATACGTTACATGCGTATTGCGGAACCGGTTTTATCTGAAGAATAGCTCCCTCCTGCCGCCCAAATACATCTTCATCTACCGGCTGCCCACGGATCCGTTGCGCAATGTAGCTGGCGAGCGAGCGGA
>DASXLG010000356.1 GCA_036496425.1 Terriglobia bacterium
ACCTGTCTGTACGGCGATGTTGCCGCCCGCCCCTCCGAGCAGATAAACATTGCCCGCGACCTTGAGGGTTTGGACCTGCATCTTTGAAAAATCCGGATTCAAGGGAGGCGGCATTTGCCGCGGCGTCCGGATTTGCTGGGCCTGCTGAGCGCTAACGAACATCGAACCACCGGCGATGAGGACCGAACCGGTAACGGCCGACGCCAATATCCTTTGGAGTTTGTTTTTCATCTCTAGTCCTTGCCGCCCGCTGGCGTATAGACGGCTTTCGGCAGCGTCTTCATCCGCTGCCGGTATTCCGGATACATCGTTTGCGGTCCACCGAGCGTCACTTCCTGCGGCAGATTATGCGTCGCGGCATATTCCGCAGTGTATGGATTCTCACCGGCGAAATAACTCGGGACCTCGCCACGGGGCCGCTCGCCTTCTTCGATGTATTCGCACGGCCAGAACGCATTGAAGTTATTGGGATTGGGAATGAGATCGAAATCTTCGCTCTTGATGAGCGGCTCGGCAAGATAGATCGGATCCTCCGTCACCTCGATGTGTGTGAGCAGATTTCCGTGACGGATATAGTGTTCGATGACCGTCACTTCGTCGCTGGCCGGAATGTTCTCGCGCCGATGCCAGCCCTGCTTGACGTGGGTCGTTGTCACCGTGAGCATATTCCCTTCCCAGACTCCGGTCGAGAACCCCATCCAGGTGTGCGGCGCGAATTCCGACGGATGCGGCCTTCCATCCATCCAGATCGTGCGGCCCTGCTCATACGTATTGATGTATTCGTGGATGGCGATCAGTTGAAAATTGATCGGATCCCGTTCTTCCCAAAGGCGCATCTGCAGGGGGCCACGATGTATGTACTCGACGACGTGCACCTGGCACTGATGCTCGGGAAGAGAGAGGCGCCCGGGCCGGTATGCAAGGCCCCACTGGCGGGCGTAGTCGTTGATCGGGAGTCCGAGAAACTCGATCAGGGACGGTCCGGCGAGGCGCTCCGGATTATCTTCGTCCCCCACACGTGGATTCCACACGCCGGTCAAATCCAACTGGGCAAATGCCGGCACTCCTGCAAAGAGCATCAGGCCCAAAAGTGACGGAATGATGAATCTCGCTCTGCGGACCAATCTCATAAGGGTACCTCGGCCGCACATTATAATGTTTCCGTCGAATGGTGGCGCGAATCATTTTTTTCATCATTATGGTCTTGGCTGCGGACGCCAGGGGCCCGTGGCTGGGCACATGGCAGCTGAATCCCGGGAAGTCCCAGACCGCCTCCGATAGATACAAGCGGGTGGTATCCAGGATCGAACCCTGGGAGGACGGCCTGAAGGTCACATACGAGATGGTCGGCGTGCGTGGAGGCGTGACCTATCTGGAATGGGCCGGCAAATTAGACGGGAAGGATTATCCCGTCGAAGGAGCCGATTACACCATGACGAACGCGTATACGCTCCTCACCGATCACACGTATCAGATTGTCGTCAAAGTCGAGGGCAGCCTGGTGCAAACGGCGCATGTCGAGGTGTCCCCGGACGGGAAAACCCTGACCACAGTGACCACCTCGAAAGATGCCCACGGCCGGACGACCACAGCGACCAGCGTCTACGACCGCAGGTAAGTATTTCACTACTGTTCTTCAGGCCGGATCCAGCGGAAACCGCTGGTCAGAAGTCTGAACGTGTCGAAATCCACGAGTTCCAATTGCAGGTGGATCTTGTGCCCGTCCATCCCGCCATCCAGGATCAAATGATCGGGCGCCGGCCTCTGGTAGGTAAAATCCGCCCTCCATTTACTATTCGGTCTGGTCAGAGCAATCGTGTTGGAATAAATGTCGATCGACGCGCTGTAGCGCGCAAACGAATCGTCGATCCGTTGGAAGGCAACTTTGTCCGGTGTATCAAAAATAACCCGGCGCCAGCGCCGGTCGTAATCCGCGAGAAAAGGCGCGCGAACTTCGCCGTCGATCGAGAGTTCGTCCACCTTCCAGATCCCATAGAGCGGAGAGCGCGGGCTTTTATCGCCTTCGGCGTGCCAGTAAGTCCAGTTCGCATACGCCTGGATGCCGATGAGATATATTCCAAGAAAAACCTGGACCGCGACGGCTATCCGATTCCTCGCAGCACTTTTGAACAGATGCTGCTGCGTGGAGGAGCCGGCCGCCCGATCGGGAAAGAAGAAAAAGGTAGCCAGGCGGTGAAACTCGGACCCGAGCAAAAACAGTGCCAGCAGGATCAAGTGCAATGAGATCTGCTTCAGACCGATGTCATACGTCATATTCAGAACAAAAACTTGTGACATGTCCGCCAGGCAAATCAGAGCGCCGAGCGTCGTCGTGCGGGAGGTGAGCAGGAGGATGCCTCCCAGCATCTCGGCGCACCCGGTAAAAACTTCATAGGCCGGAGCCGCCCCGATCGACGTCCATAGAATATTGCTGAGGGATAGATTCCCGACTGGCGTGACGAGTGTATTCAGTGTCGGTCTGGCGAATTGAACCGGAATGATCTTCGTCATGCCGTATTCGAACATCGAGGCAGCGAGAGCCAGTCGAATGAAGAGGCGGAACCATTTATGAAATGTGTCGTAATTACTACGATTACGGTCTAATGCCGACCAGATCACCGTACCGATGACGGCAACGGTCAAAAGCCATAACGTCTGCACCCAGAAGAAGGCCGTTTCGCCACTGCCGGCCGCGTAAGCCATCGGGGTTGTGATTCCCAGGACGTGAGCCGCCACCCATTCTGTGATTTCCCGCAGGGGCCAGAGCGAACCGAGCCCGCGAAATGAAACAAAAGGGAGGAGGAAAAGACTGCCTGATATTTGCGTCGCCAGGCAAAACAGACCCAGGTACAGGCAGAAGAACCGGAAGGCGATAAGAGTGAGTGGTTTCCAGCGTAGCTCTTTCAACAGGTGCTTTTTGCCACAGAATGCATATAAATAACAAAAGGAACTTTTGGCGTTCGGAACGAGGCGTGCATCAAAATCGCTCCGGCGGAGTCAAATACATCATGCGCAATGAAACGACAACAACAGTCCACGTTTCACCAATCCGGCTGTGGCAGGCGCTTTGTGGAGGCGCGCAACTCCCGCAGGGACAATACCAACACGTTATACAGTGCGTGGCATGCGAAGAACTGGCAACGCAAATCGGTGACGCGTTGGATGATATCGAAGAGGCACTGCGCCGGAATCACATCGGCGTGTCCGGATCTCATAGCACGTCACGATTGAATTAGACGGTCGCCCTCGCCAGGTGGTACCCGGCGAGTATCCCGCGGCCGTCCGGTATCACCAATCCGGAAATTCCCGTTTCATTCCTTACAAATCCGTTCATCATGGTAGCGATGCAGAAGGAACTCGAAACCGCCAAAGAGCTGGCGCTCAGCGCCGGGGCAATCCTGATGGGCTATTTTGAGAAATCCGTCTCTGTCGATTGGAAAGCGCCTGGGGATCCGGTAACGGCCGCCGATCGCGATGCGAACGATCTCATCGTTGCAGAACTCAAACGTCAATTTCCGGGCCACGGCATTTTGTCCGAGGAGGAGGAAGACGATCTCAGCCGGCTCGATCGGACATTCGTCTGGATGGTCGATCCGATGGACGGCACGCGCGAATTCATCGACCATCGTGAAGACTTCGCGGTTCAAATCGGACTCGTGACCGGAGGGATTCCCATCCTTGGGGTCGTCTATCAACCCGCAAAGGACAAGTTGTATTACGCCTCCGCAGGGATGGGCGCTTTCCTCGAGACCGGAGGCACGACGACCCGGCTGCAGGTCTCGGCGGAGCAGACAGCTGCGATGATGACGGCCGCCGTAAGCCGTTCGCATCGCTCCTCGCGCGTCACTGCAATACTCGACCAGCTGCGAATCAAAGAATCCATCGCGATGGGCAGCGTCGGCTTGAAGGTCGGAATCGTCTGCGAAGGACGTGCTCATCTATATATCCACCCGGGAGGCCGCACAAAGCTGTGGGACACCTGCGCGCCTGAAGCCATCCTTCGGGAAGCCGGCGGCCGCATGACCGACGCGTCCAACAACCCTTTGCGTTACGACACTCCCGAGTATCGCAATCTGAACGGGCTGGTCGCCACAAACAGCGTGATCCACGATCGCGTCGTTCAAGTCACGCAAGCGGTGCTCGCAACCTTCTGAAATGAGTTCGTATCTGCTGCTGATTGCCTCAGCCCTCGGCGCCGGCTTGATGAATTCCGTCGCCGGAGGCGGATCCTTTCTCACCTTCCCGGCCCTCGTGTTCACGGGTGTACCTTCGATCATCGCCAATGCAACGAGCACGGTCGCGTTGTTCCCTGGCGCTCTGGCCAGCGCCTGGGCATACCGTGGGGATTTCAAAGGCCTCGAAAGAATTCCTCTGAAGCCAGCGCTGATTGTAAGCATTGCCGGAGGAGTGGTTGGTGCGCTGCTGCTGCTCTTCACCTCGCAGAAGACATTCGATCTCGTCATCCCGTGGCTTCTGCTTGGGGCGACCCTCAGCTTTGCGCTGGGACCGTCGATTATGAAGAAGTTCAAACGCCAGAACTGGATGGGTCCGCGAACTCTTATCGCGTTCCAGTTCATCGTCGGTATTTACGGCGGATATTTCGGAGGCGCGGTCGGCATCATCATGCTTGCCGTCTGGACCCTGGCCGGCATGCGCGATATCCATGCCATGAACGGCGGACGAACGCTCCTGGGCGGCGTCATGAATGCGGCGGCAGTCGTTTGCTTTATCATCGCCCACAAAATCTGGTGGCTTCAAACGTCGATGATGTTGATCGCCGCGGTTGCCGGTGGATATGCCGGGGCAACATTCGCGAGACGCGTCAATCCTGCGGTGGTGCGCAGCATCATCATCGTCGTCAGTATCACGGTCACCGCCGCGTTCTTCCTGCGCCACTGATCTGGCGAAATTGTTTTTCACGCCTGGTTGTCATGCCCGCTTTTGCAGCAGTCCCGGGCGGGTCTCGCCATTTCCGCGAAACTTTCTGCTAAAATGAGCCGCTACGCGGAACTGCGACCGATCGAATGTCCTAACCGCCCCGCCTGCTGCTCAGCCGTCAAAGACAAGCAAATGACAAATGGCCGCACATCCGCGGCGTGTATGATGGGAATGTGCCGTTTACCTCCAGCCATAATCCGAGGTCTGGCCGCATCGTCGTCAGTGGGTTTGGATGCCTGACGCCGCTTGGAAACTGCCGCGACGAGCTGTGGGACGGCTTCCGCAACGCTCGCAGCGGGATCCAGCGCATTTCCGCCTTTGATCCTTCCAGACATTCCGTACAAATTGCCGGAGAAGTACGCGGCATCGATCCTTATCAATATTTTCACCCGAAAGAGCGCCCGCACATCTCAAGAGCGGCGGCATTGGCCGTCGTGGCGGCACGGCAGGTTCTCGAAGATGCCAGGCTCAATCCCGAAATACTCACGCTGGAGGAACGAAGACGGATTGCAGTCGTCCTCGGCAGCGGTGGGGGAGGCCTCGAGTTTACCGAGCGGCAGTATGAGCACTGGTATCGGGGCGAGCCGAAGAAAGCCAGCGTCTACACGATTCCGACGTCGACATTGGGAACCCTAAGCAGCGAAATTTCCATGGCGTTCGGCCTGCATGGATGCAGTCACATGGTGTCCACGGGCTGCACCAGTTCGACCGACGCGCTTTTTTACGCGAGCGAAGCCATCATCAGCGGCCGCGCCGACATCGTTGTCACCGGCGGCGTGGACACTCCGATCGCGCCGGGGATTCTCGCCGGCTTCTCGCTCATGCGAATTCTCACCGAATCGTGGAACGACCGGCCGGAATGCGGTTCGAGACCGTTTTCGAAGGATCGCGACGGATTTGTGCTCGGCGAGGGCGCCTGGCTTTACGTGGTGGAAACCGAACAGTCCGCCCGCGCAAGAGGGGCCAGGATCTATGCGGAGATTCTCGGCTACGGGTCGACCTGCGACGCCCATCACCGGGTGCGGCTCGACGAATCGGGCATTGAACCCGCGCGCGCCATGGAACTTGCGATCAAGGAAGCCGGCCTGACGACAGCCGACATCGACTACGTGAATCTTCATGGAACCTCAACGGAGTTGAACGACCGCATCGAGACGCGCGCCATCAAGCAGTGCTTCAAAGAACACGCGCCTCGCATACCGATGAGTTCGACAAAATCGATGGTCGGACATCCCCAGGGAGCGAGCGGCGCCGCCGGAATCAGCGCGATTCTTTTCGCGCTGACCGAGGGAATCATCCCGCCTACTCTGAATCTCGAGCAGCCCGATCCGGAATGTGACCTCGATTACGTGCCGTGTGTTCCACGCGAACACCGCGTACGATACGCCGTGGCGAACTGCATCGGGTTTGGATCAAAAAACTCCGCGCTGGTTCTGGGAGAGTTTTAGCCGCAGATGACGGTAGAGTAGGCGAGTGAGCGAAGCCAGAGGCCGACTCACTCGCCCCTCGTCGAACCGGACATGCAGATCTCCCGCATCCGGCTCTCATGTAAACAATCGACCAGAACGACGTGGCAGGGCC
>DASXLG010000357.1 GCA_036496425.1 Terriglobia bacterium
GGGCGTGGCCCGGATTCGCCTGAATCCGGGACACGCCCCTTATTTATTTTTAGGCTCCTCTGAAATGGCAGTATCCATTGAACTCGTGCGGCTCTTGGGGATATGATGCGCGCACACAAGGTTTAGGAGGAAGGATTTTGATGAGGCATACCCGCTTCGTATCAGTTATAGGTATCGCCGTCTTGTTTTCGGCAGCGGTTGCGTTCTCGCAGCACACCGTCGGGGCAAAATTCGATTTAACAAAACCGCTGACGTTAAAAGGCACGGTGACGCAAATCGACTGGGCGAATCCTGAAGTTCACATTTTGATGAAAGTACCCGGCACGCCGCGGCCGGTTTTGTGGGCGGTGGAAGTTGATGGCGCGATCGTTCTCACCCAGAACGGATGGACTGAAACCAGTCTCATGCCTGGCGATTCGGTCACAGTTCAGGGCTACACCGCCAGAGACGGAAGCAAGCAGATATCCGGTAACAGCGTAACCACGGCGAGTGGGAAAAAGGTCTATTCGGGTACGAATGGCACGCTTCCTCCGAAAAAGGTCGCGTCCGGGCCTGTACCGCGCTGGCCGGACGGGCATCCGCGGTTGGGACCGGCCCCCGGTGAGACCGGCTACTGGTCGAATCCCAGCAAGACGGCGATGGTCGAGAACGGCGTCAGTGTTCAGATGGATCCCTATGGGCTCCTCAAGAACATCAACGATGCCCGCAAGGTCGCGCCCTTCCAGAAATGGGCTTTGGACCTGTATGAATTAAGGCAGCGCAATTTCCTGAAAGATGATCCGGTTTTTCAGTTCTGTAAGCCCGCGGCGGGCCCGCGGCAGTATGAAATGGGCCCCGGATTCCAGTTGGTCGAAGATCCGGACTTCCATAGAATCATCGTCCTCGTGGGCACGGGCAATCGCAACCGGCGCGCCATCTGGACGGACGGACGGGAACAGGTCGGGCAGATTGACGGCGACGCGGACGATCCGCTCTTTTACGGCCGCTCTGTCGGGCACTGGGAAGGAGATACGCTCGTCGTCGATGTCAAGGGCTTCAACGAGAAATTCTGGATGGACAACGGCGGCTTGCCTCACACCGACACGCTTCACTTGATCGAGAAGTTCACGCGCACGGATATGAAGACCTTGAAGTATGAGGTCACAATTGACGATCCAGCGACGTACACGCGTCAATGGACAGCCAGCTGGACATTAGAATGGATACCGGGTCAGGAAATTCCGTACTTCCTCTGCCAGGACAATCGGCCATGAGTTTATTAAATTCAAATCGAATGGAGGGTTCCAAAGTGAGAATCCGATCAATGAATTACGTGTTCGCGGTTATTTTTGCAGCATTTGCGTTGATGACGACCGGTTACGCTCAAGGCGGCGGTCAGGGTCAGGGCCGCGGTAACGGAAGCGGAAGCGGCCGCGGCGGTGGACGAGGTCGCGGATCAGCAAACGCAGCGCCTTCAGCACCCACGCCGCGGCGGCCCGACGGCAAGCCGTGGATCGGTTCGATACCAGGAGAGAAACCCGGCCGCTGGGGCGCCGGTGTCACCACATTGGGCAGTGCCCCAATGACTGTGGATAAGATCCCGTTCCAACCGTGGGCAAAAGCGGAGTATGAGCAGCGGCAGATCGACCAGTTTGAACCGCATACACGGTGCAAGGCGTCCGGGCTATCGAGGCAGTTCTCCACGCCTTATGGAACAGAGTTCGTCGACATGGAGAGGGATCTCAAACGCATGTACATTCTCGACATGGGCGGCCCGAACTCTTACCGCATCATCTATATGGACCGCACGACACACCCGAAGAATCTCGTTCCATCCAACTACGGCGATTCGATCGGCCACTGGGAAGGCGACACCCTGGTTGTCGAAACCACCGGCCTGAACGAAAAATTCTGGCTGGATACCCGTGGTACGCCTCACACATCCCAGTTGGTATTCACGGAGCGTTTCACGCGCGCCAACAAGGATACGATGCAGTATCAGGCAACAATCAATGATCCAGGCGCCTACACGGCTCCGTGGACGACCACCACATTCAATTTGCGGTGGGCGGCCGGTAAGGACATGTACGAGTACATCTGTCAGGAAAACAATCACGGCCCTGAGTTGATGCTGGGCAGCCAGACAGAGATCGACAACACAAAATTCTTTGTTCCGTAGAAGGTGGTATGCGGATGAAACTTGTAAGACTAGCGTTTATCGTTGCACTCGTTGCTGCGGCGGCCGTCACGGCCGTCGCGCAGGAGGGTTATCCTCTGTCCGGTACCTGGTACGGTGATTTCGGCATGAGTGCCGGCCACCGGAATGACCTGACTGTCATGATGAAATGGGACGGAACCAATATCAGCGGGACCGTCAATCCAGGCCCGAAAGCGGTTCCGATCAAAACCGCGCGGATGGATGTCAAAGTCGGCGCGGCCGGACAGCGTGGCCAGAACGGCCAGGCGGGAACGCCGCCAACTCCTTCGCAGTTCATGGTTCACTTCGAAGTGGACGCCAAGAACAAGGCGGGCGGGATGGATCATTTCGTCTTCGACGGACATCTCGAAAACCCCGTCGCCGGCAACCGCTCCATGGTCGGCACCTGGACCTGTGGCAGTACCAAAGGCGATTTCAGACTTCGCCGCCTCTAACAACCATAATGGGGACGGAAACGTCCCCATTATGCGTTTTTATCTGATAACAAACCTCGAATAAGCGATTCCCATTAACCACTGATCATTGCCCCATTCTTCACCTCGCCCCTGACCGATAGCGACTACTCGAAAGAGCAATTGTCAGAACAGTTATGGGGAAATTGGGGCAATGGGATCTAACCTCGCCGGAATGCCGGCGCAATCTCCCCAATGAACTGATCCATATCGCGTCGAAGTTCGTCCAGCGGCCTGAACATCGTCGGTATGAAGACCGTGTTCGCGCCCGCAGCTTCGAGTTCATGCAGCTTGTCGCGAATCTGATCGGGCGTACCGGCGAGGCAGACATCCTGCGCGTCGGCAGCATGACTGCCCAGGCGCTTCGTAATGCTTTCGGCCAGACGATCGATGTCTGTTTTTTTGGATGTGATCAGCAGTGCCATATTGACCGAGCGCGCAATCGTCCTGCTGTCGCGGCCGGCTTTCGCACAGTGTTCTTCAAGAACTGCTGTCTTCCGTGCAAGAACTTTCGGCCCTGCCCACACATTCCAGTGATCCGCATGTCTGGCAACGATCCGAAGCGTGACACGCTCGCCTCCGCCGCCGATCATCAGCTCCGGATGCGGCTTTTGCACCGGTTTCGGATCCATGGGCGCATCGGACAACCGGTAATACCGGCCCTCGAAATTGCTCCGGGTCTGCGTCCATAGCGACAGGATTACCTGGCAGGCCTCGTCCAGACGCTCGAGCCGTTCACGAGTGGTGTAGAAAGGAATGCCATACGCTTCGTGTTCGTTCTCCTGCCATCCGGCGCCAAGACCGAGCAGAAGCCGTCCGTTGGAGATAATATCGACCTGCGCCGCCATCTTCGCGACGACGGCAGGAGGGCGGTACGTATTTCCAAGAACGATCGTTCCAACACGGATCCGGGGCACCAGGGCCGCAAGCGCGGACAACGTACTCCAGGACTCGAGCACTGTGCCTTCGCGTGCGCGGGTTGCCGGCATGAAGTGATCCGTCACGCACGCAATGTCCCAACCGGCCGACTCGGACTGCTTCCAGAGAGCCAGCACCTCAGGCCACGTCGTCCCCATCAAGCTCGTGAAGACACCAAACTGCATCGCTATGCTCCTTTGCTGTCCGTTTATATTAGGATGAAAAGAGCGAATCGTGTATATTGCCGACCCCTACGATATATGAAACCTCAGGACTTCCGACGGATTGCTCTCAGTCTGACAGATACGCTCGAGGGGTCTCACATGAACCACCCCGACTTTCGAGTAAAAGGAAAGATCTTCGCGACGCTGAAGCACGACCATCAGTCGGGAATGGTCAAGCTGACAGCGCAGCAGCAACAGGAATTCGTCCGCGAGAATCCGCTAGCGTTCTCGCCTGAAAATGGGGCCTGGGGGCGTATGGGATGCACAAAGGTCGACCTGGCATCCGTCGATGAAGATGCTCTGGGTCGTGCCCTCACGCTCGCGTGGCAGAATCTGCGCAGCAAGGATGCAAAGAAGCCGCGAAGGGGAAAGTCCTGATCGGGACTTGGCGCCAGCCCTGCCGCTGCCTGTTGTGATTCTGGTCTTATGGCGCAAATGACGCAGCTGGCCGAGATCCAGTCCAGGCCCCTCGATCGCGCCGACGCCCGCCTGGAACGTGCCGAAGCGGAGGACCGCGACGCGCGAAAGCGTCACGAGGAATTGCAAGGGGAATTGCGAGAAAGCCAACGGGAGCTGATTCAAGAAGTGCGCGCCGGTATGGATCGCATTTTCAAACTGCTTGGCGAAAGGCCGAATTAGTCAGTTAGCCATCCGGCTATCCTTACCGCGATTGAGCGTGGCGAAAACCAGAACCTGTTATCACTGCAAGGAAGAAGTCGCCGAAGGCGCGAAGCACGACTGCTGGACAACGACAGAAAGAGACCTGACGCGGGGTCTTTCCGAGGATCTGATGGACGCCTGGGAGCGTTTGCGGGAGACGGCCTCGGAATTCGGCGAACAGCGAATCTACGCGTCCCACCGTTCGATCATGTTCTCACGCACGAGCTGCTACTTCTTCGTACGGCCGAAGAAGGCATTCCTGGAAATCTGGTTCTTTCTGGGAAGGAAGCTGAAGGACAAGCGCATTCGGAACGTCGTGGCGACGTCGAAGGTGAAGTACGGGCACATGGTTCGACTCGTCCATCGCGACGAAGTGGAAGCGCCAATCACGGACTGGCTGCGAGAGGCCTATGAGGTTTCGGAGAGACTGCGCGCCGGTGCAGGAAAAAGCCGGTCCAATTGACGGCCGGTAGCCTGATTGCTAATCTGACGTCAGAAATGAATGGATCACAATGCCGTCCATACCGCATCAATAGAGGGAGGGAGTTTGAATAGGTATCAATACACCGTTCTGTTTGAACCGCAGGAAGGTGGTTTCAATGTGATCGTGCCGGCCATTCCGGAGATTTGCACCTTTGGAGAGACGATGAAAGAGGCGCGCGCAGCTGCGGAGGAAGCAATCCGCTGTTACCTGGAAAGCGCCTTAAAGAATGGCGAAACCATTCCGGCCGATGCGGAGCCCTCTCAAGAGCGCATTGCGGTTACGGTCTAAGTCTCCACTGAATGTCGCCAGCCCTGCCAACTGTCAAAGCGAAAGAATGCCTTCGGGCGCTTGAACGCTACGGATTCTTTATAGACCATCATACGGGCAGCCATGCTCGTCTTTTTCATCAAACCGATCCCACTCGCAAAATCACAATCCCAATTCACAATAAGGATTTGCCCGCGGGAACTCTAAAAAGCATCCTCCGACAGGCCGGCATCTCCGTAGGCGAATTTATCGAATTGTTGAAGTAATCGTTGCTTTGCGGCAGCGTTCGCGGCTTGCATTGCCGGTGCAGGAAAAAGGTTGCCAAATTGAGCGAAAGGCACCTCTAAGAGGCTAGTGATTTCTTTGCTGCGGAGAAAGCGGCTTCTTCGATCTCGACACGTTCTTTGACAATTTGCTCGACCCACTTCTCCAGTCGAGTTTCGCCGTGGAGTCTGGCAAAGAAGCCGGCCCGGGCGGCTAACCGGGCTGGAAGCAAAAGAGATTTTGACTTGGGCCGGCGAATCGTCAGCGGCTTTTCCCATGCCGACTTGTCGTCGGCCTGTATCGTGACCAGCCGATCAATTTCATCGACCTTGCGCCGGTTGCGGCGGTTCAACCTGTTTGCTCTTTTCACAATGGCCATCCTGTAATGATGCGAATGACGTTGTCCCGCTTGCGCTGAAAGATGATCCTCAATTTCCTCCCACCGAGTGATCGACCAATCAACTGGTAACGATCACGATACTTCTTGTTTCGTTCGTCGCGCTGAAAATCGTATTAAAACCCGGACTCTGCAAAACTCCGCCAACTCGTCACCGCTGGCGATACGCAAGCTGAGATCCACGCCAACCTCCTCAAGACATGAGTGCGATCGAAATTGCCGGTAAAACAGCGACCGCGAAGGCGGCTTAGCGACTTATGCGCATGGTCAATTCTCCGTTAGCCTCTCGATGTGGTCGATGACGAGGGTGTCCATCGATACCTTCGTAGGCTTCAGTTTTAATCCAAGTTGTTCTCGCAGAGCCTCCTCGATTGTTGTTCCCTGAGGATCAAGCGGCACAGAGTTGTTGGATCCCCGAGTCCATTGCAGCGAAAAATCGAAGCGTCCGTCCAGTCCCGTTTGGTCCACTAGGGGATGCTCAAAATATCCCGTGAGCGGGGTGAGGTTCTTTGCCACCTCAAGCATCGTCAGATTTCGGCCGCTCATCAATATCGAGTTATTGGGCCTGTCTACAGCCTGGACGGTATTGCAGTAGGGCAAAAACACATCACTGGAAACTTTTGCAACGTCGCAGGGAACATCCTCAGGATGAGCATATAACTTGGGGCCTGGCTTTCCTGGCTTGTCCAGGACGAGAGCAAGCACTTGAGTTTCCCGACGCTCGAAATGGACCGCCAATTTGAATCGGCCCGCAAGCAATGACTGCAGCCCTTTCACGCTCGAGGACACTCTGCACGGGAGATATCGCCCTGCCTGCCGTCAGTTCCGCAGCGGTATCCCGCGCAGTGCGCGTCTTCCGCATCCTCGCGGTTCCTCAACACTGCAAAAGCCACACGAAACACCAGCGTGCCGGTCTCCGCAATCCGAGTTTCGAATTCCCGCTTAAGGTTCTTCCCCCATATCGAGGAGAACGCCGGCGATCGGTTTCACGTGCTCGTACATCGCATCAAATCGCTGTCTTCATTGAGCTAGACGCCGCCGATGGCTTTCGGGTTCAATTGATAAATAAGCCGGACAGACCGATTTGGCCGAAACTGTGGCGCTGATGGTTTAAACGTGACGCGAAAGAGTCGTGCGATCCCATGACTTATTCGCTGTATGTAAATAGAGATCCCCCTGTTTGTCCTCATTCACGAATGAAACGCTAAATTCCAAGCGTTGGGCCTTGAATTTCGGAATTGAACGTTAAGCTCTGAAAATTGGACAGTACATTTGCGAAATGTAGCGCTAAGTTCTGGAATTGAACGTCAAGTTCCGGAATTGGACGGTACATTTGCAAATGCAGCGTCAAGTTTTGGAATTGATCGTTAAATTCTGGAATCGAACAGTACATTTGCAAAATGTAGCGTCAAGTTTTGGAATTGATCGTTAAGTTCTGGAATTGAACGGTACATTTGCAAAATGCAGCGTCAAGTTTTGGAATTGATCGGTAAGTTCTGGAATCGAACACCACATTTGCAAAATGCAGCGTCAAGTTTTGGAATTGATCGGTGAGTTCTGGAATTGAACGGTACATTTGCAAAATGTTGCGTCAAGTTTTGCAACTGGACGGTAAGTTCTGGGATTGAACGGTATTGGAGCCAGGACGATTCCGGAGGGCCGGATATTGGCCCCAGCGGCACGCAGCTGTAGGGCGCAACGTTAGTCGGATATGACAAATACGTCGCTGGATTCGCCCAGATCCCGGGCGGAGGGTGTGATGATGGTCTTTTTGCCGATCGGGATCTTGGCGTTGGCGAGAATGGCCGTGCGGACATCGTCTTCACAGACAAACCCGACCGGCTTCGCTTCTTTCTTTTCGACCTTCTCGGGCCTGGCTTTTGCGGGCTCAAGCTGTTGAAACGAGGACAACGGGGGAGCCGCGGCTGCGGCAGCCAAAGGAGCAGGCGGCGCATGGGGCGTAGGGAGCGGCGCGCTCTTGACAGGTGCTTTCGAGACTTTACCGCCGAGCCACTGGTCGACGACCTGCTCGATCGCGGCGCGCGTCGTTGGTGTGGCGGCTGCTGCCGCAGTGGCCATTCCTGGTGCCGGTGCTGCGACGTCACGCACGCCGTAAGCAACACGCTTCAAGTTGATCAGATGCAGCGGCGAGATGTTGTCCGACGTGATATTTCCGCCGGCTGCGCCGCATCCGAGCGTCATCGCTGGAAACAGATTCGTCGTATACCCGACGGCGCCCAGGGCAGCCGGGGTATTCACGCAGATCCGGAACGCGGGCTTGCGAAGACCGAACTCGCGAACCACAGCGTCATCCTTGGTATGCAGACTCAGCGTGTGTCCCAGCCCGCCGAAATTCAGGATCTCGATGCATTTCGCGCAGCCTTCGCGCCAGTCCTTGACCACGTAGAAAGCGAGCGTCGGGGAGAGCTTTTCCATCGAAATCGGATACTCGGGACCGACGCCGTCCGCGTGCGCCACCAGCGCGCGCGTCCCGGAAGGAACGGAGAAGCCGGCCATTTCGGCAATCTTCGCGGCGGATTTTCCGACGATTTTCGTATTCAGTGTCCGGCGCGGCGTCTGGATCGTGCGCTCGAGCTGTGTTTTTTCCTGGGCGCTGCAGAGGTGCGCCCCCTGCTTCTTCAATTCCTCGAGCGCGCTGTCCTTCACCGCTTCATCGCACACAATGGATTGCTCGGATGAGCACAGCGTGCCGTTGTCGAAGCACTTTCCGGTAAGGATATCGCGCACGGCCTTCGCAACATCGGCGGTTTTCTCGATGTACGTGGGAACATTGCCCGGACCGACGCCGAATGCGGGCTTGCCTGCGCTGTATGCGGCGCGCACCAGGCCGGTGCCGCCGGTCGCAAGAATCAAGGCGCTGAGCGGATGCTTCATCAATTCCTGCGTGCCTTCCATGGTCGACGCTTTCATGCAGCAGATGACGCCCTTCGGCGCGCCGGCCCGCTGGGCGGCATCCGCAATGAGGCGCGCTGTCTCGTTGATGCAGCGCGCAGCGGACGGATGCGGGCTGAAGACGATCGCGTTGCGGCCTTTGAGCGCGATCAGCGCTTTGTAGATGGTCGTCGATGTAGGATTCGTCGACGGAATAATCGCGGCAATGACACCGATCGGGCTGGCCACTTCGAAGACTTTCTTGTCTTTATCGTCGTTTACGATTCCGACGGTCTTCATCGGGCGGATCGCACGGTAAACATCATCCGCACAGAACAGGTTTTTCAGTGTTTTATGCTCGACCGTGCCGTATCCGGTCTCTTCGACGGCCAGTCTGGCCAGCGGCTCCGCGTTGGCGATGCCGGTTCTGGAAATTTCGAGCAGAATGCGCTCGACCTGCTCTTCCGAATAACTTTCGAACTGCAGCCAGGCCTCGTGCGCGATCTGAAGCAGGGTTCGGGCTTCCTGAACGGATTCTAAGTCTTTGTCCAATGTCTTAAGAGCTTTTCGGTCTCGTCGAAGGGCCGTGGAATAATGTGAACCGAAATCAATTCTCCCACACGACGGGCGGCCAGGGAACCAGCTTCCGTCGCCGCTTTGACGGAGCCGACGTCGCCACGGACCAATACGGCGACGTATCCATTCAGCAGATATTCCTTGCCGATCAGCTCCACATTCGCGGTTTTCACCATCGCGTCGGCAGCCTCCGCCGCTCCGATAAACCCGCGTGTTTCAATCATCCCCAAAGCTTCATTCGACATAATTTAAATCGTAGGCGGCCGAAACGTAGCAGAAACCCAACACAAAAGCAATTGACCGGATAAAGTCGTTTCCATATGATTCTCCGCAAGTCGCAGGAAAACGGAGTCTTGCAGGTCAACATGACCAATTTTGGTGCAAGTTTCAAGCAGGCTCGGGAGTCCAAGGGCATTTCGCTCGATCAGATCGCGTCCGAAACGCGTATCAGCACGCGTTTCTTGAGAGCCATCGAGAATGAAGAATTCCATTTGTTACCGGGTGGAATTTTTAACCGCGGATTTGTGCGCGCCTATGCCGAAAAAATTGGAATCGATCCGGATCAGGCCGTAGCGGATTACGAACGTCTGGCCGAAGTGCGGCCGCCGGAACTGATGACCGAACCGGAACGCCCAGCCGCCGGGAAGAAGGACCGGCACCTGTATTCGATCGCTATCGGGGCGCTTCTTGTTGTCATCGCGGTTTTCTATGTTGTGACGAGAGAATCAATCCATACAGCGCAAACAGCGAGCACACCCCCCGCAGTCACGGCACCTTCACAGCCTGCGGCAACACCGAATCCGGTTCCTGCTGCGCCGGCTCCGGAGGTGGAGACCCCGTCGACGCCTCCCCCACCTGACACTGGACCGCAAACAACCGCGGCTGCGCCGGAACCCGCTCCTCAGCGGCCCAGTCCGGTTCCAGCAACGGCTGCAGCTCCGACGGCGCCGGCTGCACTAACTTTGGAAGTGGACGCGCACGATCAAACGTGGATCAAAGTGGTCGTCGACGGGCGCGTCGTCGATCCAAGTGAAATTCTCGGCTCGGGCATGACACGGACGTTCAGTGCTCAAAACTCCATCACCATTTCGGTCGGAAATGCCGGCGGACTGAGCCTCAAGGTAAACGACAAACCTCTGAAACCACTAGGAAAAAGCGGGCTGGTCCGTCAAATCACGATCACGCCGAACAACCTGAAAGACTTGACTGGAACCTGAATCCTGAATCCACGCCGTTGTATAATGGCTGGTTTATGGCCATAGCGGCGACCCCCACAGGGAACGACAGCATTGTTGTTCGAGGTGTGCGGGTTCACAACCTCAAGAATATCGACTTCGAAATTCCTCACGGCGCGCTGACGATCGTTACAGGCGTGAGTGGATCGGGCAAATCCTCGCTCGCATTCGATACCATCTACGCCGAAGGCCAGCGGCGATATATCGAATCGCTTTCGGCTTACGCCCGCCAGTTCCTGGAGCGGATCGAGAAGCCTGAAATCGACGAAGTCCACGGGATTGCCCCGGCTATCGCGATCCGCCAGCGAAATACCGCCCGCACGCCGCGATCGACCGTCGGCACCTCGACCGAGGTCTACGACTATCTTCGCCTCCTCTTTGCCCGAGTCGGCATCACCATCTGCCGCAAATGCGGCTCCGTGGTCCAGAAGGACACCGTCGACCAGATCGCCGATGTGGTCATGCAGTGGCCGCTCGACACCCGCTTCTACGTCCTGTATCCGCTGCGTAAGGATCAGACCCAGGAACAACTCGCTTCGCAGCTGACCGACCTGAAGCGCCGCGGCTTCAGCCGGATCTATCAAAACGGCCAGGTGTTCGATTATTCGCGGCCGGAATCGCTGCTCGACGTCGATTTCTCGAAACCGGCTTACGTGCTGGTCGACCGACTCAAAGCCGCGCCGGACATCCGGCAACGGCTGATCGACTCCGTCGAAATCTGTTTCCGCGAAAACAACGGCGAAGTGATTCTCGAAGTGCTCGAATGGCCGACGGGCAATGGATCGGCGCCGCATGAAAAGCAATTCCGCTTCAGCGAATCCTTTGAATGCAAGAAATGCGGCATCCGATACGAGGACCCGGAGCCGAAGCTGTTCTCGTTCAACAATCCATTCGGCGCCTGCCCGCGATGCCAGGGGTTCGGTAACACCATCGATCTCGATCTCGACCTGGTTATCCCCGACAAGGGCAAGTCGCTCAACGAGGGCGCCATCGAGCCGTGGACGAAACCGCGCTACCGGGTATACCTCAACGACTTCAAGAAAAAGGCACGGCTGCGCGGGCTGCGCATGGACACTGCATATCGCAGTCTGTCCGCAGACGACCGCGCTTATGTGCTGAGCGCCATCCGCGACTTCTTCGACTACCTCGAGACGAAGAAATACAAGCTGCACGTGCGTGTGTTTCTGAGTCGTTACCGGGGATACACGGTCTGCCCCGAATGCAACGGCTCCCGGCTGCGCCAGGAAGCCCGCGACATCTTCATCGATGGCAAAAACATCGCGGATGTCTGCCGGATGACAATTCAGCAGGGTTACGAATTCTTTTCACATCTGCAACTGACCGAGGCGCAAGCTCAGATCGCCGCGCGTATTCTGCTCGAGATCCAGTCGCGCCTGCGATTTCTGAACGATGTCGGCTTGCAGTATCTGACGCTGGACCGGCTCTCTTCGACGCTGTCCGGCGGCGAAGCGCAGCGCATTCAGCTGGCGACTTCGCTCGGTTCCTCGCTTGTCGGAGCTCTCTACGTACTCGACGAACCGTCCATCGGGCTGCATCCGCGCGACGGCCAGCGGCTGATCGAAATATTGAAGAGACTCCGCGATATCGGAAACACGGTCCTCGTCGTGGAACACGATGCCGAGATGATGAAGGCCGCCGATCACATTCTCGATCTCGGGCCCGGCGCCGGCGAACACGGCGGCCAGCTCGTGTATGCCGGCACGCTCGAAGGCATGAAAAACTGCACCAGCTCTCTCACCGGCAAGTACCTGATCGGCGAGCTGAAAGTCGCCGTTCCGAAAAAACGCCGCACTGCCGGACCGAAGATGCTGAAGCTGCGGAACGCGGCCAGGCACAACCTGAAGAACGTCGACATCGAGATTCCGCTTGCGATGATGACCTGCATCAGCGGCGTTTCCGGCTCGGGAAAATCCACGCTCGTGCATGATTGTCTCTTCGAAGCGCTTAAAGCCGCTCTGCAAAACACCGATCCCGGGATCGCAGCGGGCGTCATCGAGACGGGCACGAAATGGATCACCGACGTCGTCCTGGTGGATCAGAGCCCGATCGGCCGGACACCCCGGTCCAATCCCGTGACATACATCAAAGCCTTCGATCACATACGCGACGTGTTCGCCTCGACGCGTGAAGCGCAGGCCCGCGGATACAACTCCGGCAGTTTCTCTTTCAATATTCCCGGCGGCCGGTGCGAAGTGTGTCAGGGCGATGGAACCGTCACGGTGGAAATGCAGTTCCTCGCAGACGTCGAACTGGTTTGCGAAGAGTGCAAGGGCACGCGCTACAAAAGCGGAGTCCTCGAAGTTTTGTATAAGGGCAAGAACATCTACCAGGTCCTTCACATGACGGTTCGCGAAGCGCTGATGTTCTTTGCCAACGTCCCGAAAGTCACGAAGAAGCTGAAAGTCCTGGAAGAGGTCGGGCTCGGCTACCTGCGGCTGGGCCAATCGGCCACGACGCTGTCCGGCGGCGAGGCCCAGCGTATCAAGCTCGCGTCCTATCTCGCGCGTGAAACGAGCGAAAAGACGTTATTTATTTTCGACGAGCCGACCACCGGCCTGCACTTTGACGACATCAACAAGCTGCTTGCCGCGTTCCGGCGTCTGATCGACGCCGGAGGTTCCGTGCTGATCATCGAACACAATCTGGACGTCATCAAATCGGCCGACTGGGTCATCGACCTCGGTCCCGAAGGCGGCGACGCCGGCGGATATGTTGTCGCCACGGGAACACCTGAACAGATCGCCGCCAACCCGGCGTCGGTCACAGGCGAATACCTGAAGAAGACGCTGGGATGAGAAGTCCATGGCAGCACTGGTACTGATCCTCGCTCTGTTCCAGTCCGCTCAGGACATCTACACCACGGCGAATGCCGACTTCGCCGCCGGCCGCTGGGCCGACGCCGCCGCCAAGTACGAGCAGGTCCTCAAAGAAGACGCGAAGCATATCCCTTCGCAGTTCAACCTGGCCGTTTGCAGGACCAAGCTGGGCAAAACCGAAGAAGCAATCGGCGCCTACAAGCAGCTGCTCGATCAGGACGGAACGATCTACGAAGCGCGCATCAATCTCGGCCTGCTTCTCGACCAGACCGGCAAGCGGGCCGAGGCCGGCGAACAATTCGAGAAAGCGCTCGCCCTCCGCCCGGACGATGCTCAAGCGGAGCTGAATCTCGGCATGTTCTATATGCGGGGCGATGAGGACAAAAAAGCGTACCCCCATCTCATTGCGGCCTTACAGAAGGGAGTTGCGACACCAGATCTTTATATTCTTCTTAGCGAGGCGGAACATTCGCGCAACGACGAAGTCAAGTCGCGGGAGTACCTCACCAAAGCGGCGGCCCTCGATCCCGGCAATACGAATATCCAGCGCCAGTTGGGCATTTCGTTCTTCGACGAGAAAAACTACGCCGCTGCGATTCCGCACCTCGAGCAGGCCGTCAACGGCGATCCCAAAGATACCGATTTTCTCTACATGCTCGGCAAGTCTTACGAAGAGCTTAAAGCGTACACGCAGGCGCTGCCGATCCTTCAGCAGGTGCTGCAGATCAAACCTGACGCCGTCGAGGCGTACGCGACCATGGGAGCAATCTTCTACGCCCAGCAGGACTGGGTTCGCGCGGCCCAGGCGATGACACGCGTCACACAACTGAAGCCGCGCGAGGCCGTCGGCTATTTTGTTCTGGCAACATGCCTGGACAAATTAGGAAACGAAAAGGAAGCGCTCGTGCAATATAATAAATTTTTGCAACTCGACGACGGCTCAAACGATGCGAGATCTTTTCAGGCGCGCGAACGCGCCAGAACGCTTGAGCGCCGTTTAAAGAGGTGAGCTGGACCAAACTCTCATGCGTAACATCCAGCGGCTGCTGCTCATCCCGCTCCTTTTGACGGCAACCTCCTGCGCTATTCGAATTGCATCGCTTCAAGGACAAGTCGACAAGCGGATCGAGCGCCTCGATCGCGAACGAGCCCGCCTCAAAACACTTACGGATCCCGTCGATCGCACCAAAAGCGATATAACCATCTCCGAAATCCTGCTGAACCTTGCCAGTGACGCCGTACGCTCCGGCGAGCCTGAAGTACTCCACAAGCGGCTCGGAGAATACACGGATGCGATCGAAGACGCGCACCAGTCGCTGATGAACGCAGGCAGAGACGCCCGCAAAAAGCCGAAAGGTTTCAAGGAGCTTGAAATCACTTTAAGGCACCAGATCCGGACGCTGAAAGACCTCGGCGAAGGATTGACGTTCGATCAACGGGAACCCGTCGATAGAGCACGGCAACAGGCCTCCGACATTCGAGACGATCTGTTGAAAGCTCTGTTCGGAGAACAAAATGCGCCTTCCCATAAAGGTTAGCGTTTCTCTGTTTATTGCCGCCTTCTTTGCCGCCTCCACCTTCGCGGCTCCGAAGAACGAGTATTTCACCGAGGACGAACTGGATCTGATCCGGGATGCACAGGACCTGAACGTCCGCATTCCGACTTACCTGAAGCTGGCCGAACGGAGGCTGGTATTCCTCGGCATCATGGCGAAGAGCCAGGAGCAGATCGAAGCGGAAAAAAAGGAAAAAGAAAAACGCGTACAGAACGACAAGAAGAAGCCCACCTACGATTCGCGCGCCAATGCGGATAAAGCCCCGATCAGCGATACGTCCTATCTGCAGGATTTCACGTCGGCCGAACTGCTGCGCGGATACATCGAGGCGCTGGATGAAACGATGACCAACATCGACGACGCCTACGCCCGCAAACAGGATGTCCGCGACCCGGTAGAGGATCTCTTTAAATTCACTCGCGACACCATTCCGCTGCTCCAGAAGTACATAGCGAAAAATGCCGGCGAGCGGAGCGCGCTCCAGGATGCGCTGGATAAGGCCAATCAGGCGCAAACCGACGCTCAGGCGGCATTGAAGGTCGTTCCAAAAACGGAGAAGAAGCGGAAGCCGTGACCGTGGAAGAGATCTTTGCTGCCGCGCACCGGCAGCTCCGGCCTCGAACCGCAGTACCGGAAATCACGATCGAATTCTTCCCGTTCGCCGGATTGAACCACACTGCCCGGCTGCACGAGAACCGCCTGCGAATCCGCGTCAGCGATCTTTTCACAGAGGCGCCTGCGGACGTCTATCACTCGCTCGCGCTGATTCTCTTATCCAAGCTTTATCGCAAGAAGATCGACCATGCGCACCATCGGACCTACCGCAATTTCATCCTCGGCGACGACATTCAGGCGCGCGCCCGGGATGCCCGGAACAGCAGGTGCCGCGAGACTCGCGTCCGCGGCTCCCGCGGACGGTTCCTCGATCTGGAAACTGTGTTCGATCGCCTGAATGCGCAATATTTCCGCGGCGCGATTCCGAAGCCGCGCCTTTCCTGGTCCGCAAAAAAATCACGCTACATCCTCGGCCGCTTCGACGCCACACACAACACCATCTTCATCAGCCGCGTCTTCGACGCCGCGGAGGTTCCAAACTATGCATGTGAATACGTCATGTATCACGAAATGCTCCACGTGAAGCACCATTCCCAGACCCATAAGTCGCGCCTGATCGTCCATACGCCGGAATTCCGCGCCGAAGAAAAACAGTTCGTGCAATATCGCGAAGCGAAATCATGGCTGAAACAGTTTTAGCGGCGTGGCAATTGGATTCCACAGCGATGTGTGGATAACTCTGTGGAAATCAGGCCGGGCGGACCACCTAAACCCTGATAAAACCGATGCCTTATAGCACTTTGCACCGTTTCCGGTCAGTGCGGGGCCTGTTGAAAAATGTGGAAAAGGCGCTCCGTAGATTTGACGGCCTCTCTGCCCGGCACCACGCCGCTAACGTTGAAGCTGCCTGAATCCTGGAGAGTCATCACTCCGGAAGCCACGACCAGCTGGGCTTCCGGATAGAGGGCATTCGCAGGATCCAGATCCGGCGCCGCTATTGGCTGCGCGGCAGGCTGAGACACGCCCAGCAGGCGGATCAGACGAGCGAGAGTCACCGCGAGGTCTCCCCGCGTCACCGGCATCGAAGGTGCGAAAGTGTGATTCGGCAACGGATCGATCAGGCCGAGACCGACGACCGTTTGAATCTCACTGGCAGCCCAGGAATTCTGCGTGTCCGTCACGATCTGTGAGGTCTGACGCAATTCCATCAACTGGGGAAAATAGTGAATGAGCAGCGCCGCCAGCTGTTCCCGCGTGATCGATTCTGCGCTCTGGATTTCGTGAAACCGGTTGATCTCCCCGCCCCACCGGCCGAGATCATCCAGCGTGTCGGCATTGTTCGCTCCCGGCGAATCCGCAGCAGGCGCCGCCGCTGCGGCGACGTGAGGGATCAGCGCCTCCGCCATCTTCTTCTCGCTCTCCGCTTCGGCCGGCTTATTCTCGCGCGTCAGAAGGTCCGCCAGGCGCAGGTGAAGGGATGCCTCATTCGGAAGGATCGTCAGCGCCTGCCGATATGCCTTCTCCGCATCCGCCAGCCGGTTCTCCCCTTCGGCGCGTGCTCCGGAGTGCAGCATCCCGTCCACCGACAGGAGAACCGCCTTCTGCCGTTTCGTTTCAATCTCCGGATGACTCGGATCCAATGCCATCAGCTGCGCATAATAGGTAGCGGCAGCCACATAGTCATCATGCGCGTTAGCGATCTCGGCGAGATAGTAAACCGCAATCCTGTTCTTTGGATTGATCGCTACCGCCTGCATGAACTTCTGACTCGCGGCGGCCTCATCGTGTGCATACAGGCGGATGTAGCCTTGAAGGAGGAGCGCCGGGTCGAATGTTTTCTGTTTCTTCAGGAGCTTATCGAGATCCTTCTCGAGCTTTGCATCTTCCTTCCCTGCGACAAACCGTGCCCACAACGACGCGTAGTCTTTCGCAAGCTTTGGCGGTATTTGCGAAACCGCCGCAGGATTCTCCAGCGCCGTCCGGGGCGGAAGCAGCAGTGACGACTGTAGAACGAGCGCGATTAGAAGGCCGGTCATACGCGAACAGGAGTCACGTGATTCACAATCTCTTCGACCAGCGCGGGCAAGCTCTGGCCCGTCGCTGCAGAAACCAGGGTTCCATCCTCCGGCGCAACACCATCCAGCAAATCACTCTTGTTGTAAACCGTGAGAATCGGATGATCGCCGGCGCCGATTTCCTTCAGAACATCCAACACAACCTGCCGCTTCTCCTCCCGATCGGGGTCCGACACATCGATGACATGCAGAATCAGATCGGCTTCGACGACTTCTTCCAGGGTGGCGCGAAATGCCGAAACAAGCTGATGGGGAAGCCTGCGGATAAAACCGACAGTATCGGAAATCAGAATCGGAAAATTCTTTCCCAGCTGAATCCTTCGAATCAGCGTATCCAGCGTCGAGAAAAGGCGCTTCGAAACCAGTGTTTCTTCCTTTGAGAGCGCGCCAAACAACGTCGATTTGCCGGCGTTGGTATAGCCAACGAGCGAGACCAGCGGCAGCTGATCCCGCCTGCGTTTGTCGCGATGCAACTGGCGATGCTTGCGCAACTGCTCGATGTCCCGTTTGAGCGTGCCGATCCGGTGCCGGATCTGGCGGCGATCCATTTCCAGTTTCGTTTCGCCGGGACCGCGCGTCCCGATGCCGCCGCCCAGACGCGACAGGTACTCCCGGTGACCGGCCAATCGCGTCAACCGGTATTCGAGCTGCGCCAGCTCCACCTGAAGCTTGCCCTCCTTGGTCCGAGCCCGGCGGCCGAAGATGTCCAGGATCAGGCCGGTCCTGTCCACGACCTTCGTATCCAGAGCTTCCTCCAGATTTCTGGCCTGGCTGGGCGAGAGCTCCTGGTCGAAGATGACCACATCGACACCTTCGACCAGGACTTCTTCCCGAATCTCTTCGACTTTCCCTTTTCCGATATAGGTGGCGGGATCCGGACGATCACGGCGCTGCACCACTTCATCGATGATGCGTGCGCCGGCCGACACCGCCAGCTCACGCAGTTCATCAAGAGCGTAGCTGCCTACGAGGATTGCATTTTCCATTAACTACCGGTTACAAAGACGAGCGTTCAGTCGTTGTGGCGGCCGACTGCGGCAGCGGTTGTGGTGGTGGCGGCGGAGCCGACGCCATCTTGGCCGTAGTGACCGTCGAGATCGCATGCTTGAAGATCAATTGCTCCTGGTTGTTGGCTTCCAGGATCACGGAATACTTGTCGAAACCCTTGATCTTTCCTATCAATTTTACGCCGCTGATCAGAAAAATCGTAACCGGGGCTTTATCGCGGCGGACGGTGTTCAAGTAAACATCTTGAATATTCTGGGAAGGCGTCTTGTTTTCCATTAGGAACTCCCTAAAAATTTACGAGCTTTTCGACATACTGACGAACCCTGTTTTTTATTTCCTCAATGTCTCCGGGCCCATCAAACCAACAGACATCGGACTGTTTACGGAACCAGGTCATTTGACGTTTTGCATAGCGTCGGGTGTCACGCTGGATTATACGAATCGTGTCGTCTCCGGGGATACAGGAATCGAGATCCGCAATGACATGACGGTAGCCGATGGCCTCGAACGGTTTGGCGCTCGGTGGAATGCCGCTCGCCAGCAACTGGCGTACTTCCTCCGCCAATCCGGTTTCAAACATGCGGCAAACACGCAGGTCGATCCGCCGGTACAGTTCATCGCGTGCAGGATTGAGTCCAATAAAGTGCACCTGAAAGTCCTTCAGCGGCTGCCGCGGGTTATCCGCCAGATGATCGGATAACGGTCGTCCGGTCTCCAGCCGGACCTCGAGCGCCCGTATGACTTTCGGCTTGTCGCGCTCCCCGATGCGGGCCGCCGCCGCCGGATCCAGCCGCTTCAACAGACGATGCAGGCAGGCACGGCCCTTCCGCTCCGCGAGCATCTCCAGACGGTTTCTCCAGTACAGCGAACGTCCCGGTCCGTCGAACAGACCTTCGGTCAATGCCCGCAGATACAGCCCGGTGCCGCCGGCCAGAATCGGCAGATTTCCACGCTCCCGGATCTCTTCGAGAATCTGCCGCGCTTCGCGCTGGTAATCGCCAGCCGTGAACACCTCCGAAGGCTCACGCACATCGATCATGTGATGGGGAACGCGTTGTCTCTCTTCAGGCGTGGGTTTCGCCGTACCGATATTCAGATGACGGAAGATCTGAACCGAGTCGTAGTTGACGATTTCACCGTGAAACTGCCCGGCCAGATAGAGCGCCAGCTCAGACTTGCCGCTGGCGGTGGGACCGACTATCGCGATGATTGGGTGCATAAAGCAGTTCGGGCCGCAGATGACGCGGATGACGCAGATGGGCCCATCTGCGTCATCTGCGGCCTTCTACCAAAGCCTCTTCAGCTCGATGCCTTTGTAATACTTCTTCAGGATCTGTTCGTACGTCGCGCCTTGCAGCGCCATTCCGTACGCACCGATCTGGCACATGCCGACGCCATGCCCCCAGCCGCGGCCATAAAACATCATGCCGAGAACGTCTCCCTGAGCATTGCGCTCGATGTCATAGGAGAACAGACTGTCTCTCAGACCGAGCAGCGTGCGGATGCGCAACGCGCGGACCGTGCTCCGCCCATTGGCTCCGATGATTTCCGTCTGCAGCGGCCGTTCGGAAGGACCGCGGGCAATAACGCGCATATCCTGAATGCCGCCGATGTTCAAAGGCTTGAAAGCGGTATCCAGCTCCTGGCGCGTCTTGTGGACCTGCCACAACGCCAGCCGCGAATACCGGTCCGCCGCCGGATTCGCAAAATTGATGCGATATTGCAGCATTTGGATCGTGTCTCCCGCTGCGCGGAAGTCGATCAGCTCGCCGCCGATCCAGGAACCCTCACGCAGCGGCAGCCGCTCGTCACCGACACGCTGGTAGATCGGCGCATCTCCGCTCAGCTTGAATTCTTTGGGCTGGTTGCCGACAAGCAGCTTCATCGTCGTTCCATCCCACGACGTCAGCACACCTTGCTGCCACTCGAACGCGCTCTTCTTATCAATCAACCGGAACAGGATTTCTTTCTCCGGGATCGCGCCGGCCAGCGGCAGTATCCCCTGTTCCGTCACGAATGAAACGTCGGATGTCGTGAGTACCGTGGGATAAAAGTTCTGTCTGATGAAGGCCGCGAGTGTTGCCAGATCCGCCGACGCGGGCTCCCCCTGCCCCGGCAATCCGAGGAAATGACGGGCCTCTGTGAAATTGGATACGCCTGCGACTCCGAGGACGGCATCTTTCCAGTCCGGGATCAATCGCGATGTCTTGAACGCGACGGGTTCCGGATGCTTGAATTCGCAATCCGTCGAAACCAGATAAGGAACCTTTTCACCGAAGATGTTTTCGGCGTCTTCGGTACGCCCGCCGCAGGTCGAACTGTACATCGCGTTGATCGGCTGATCCTGATACGTCGCGATCATGCCCCGCGTTTCCATGACCGCCTGGCCCGACAACGGATGCTCCGTGCCCTGCCCCTGATAAACCTGGCACGCATCGGTTGCGCAGATGTCGAACCCTTCGTTCTTGTACTGGCCCAGATTTCGAATCGCATAGGTACGCGCCGCGACCGCCTGTGCCTTCAACGCTTCGATCTGTCCGAACGTGATCGGACTCAGTTCGTTCGGGACGACGCCCATCAGGTACTGCTCGATCGGCAACTCATTCACAACGGTGAACGTGTTTCGGGCATTGCCGAAGACTTCGACAGATCCGCGATAGGTTCGATTCTCGAATTCGATCGGCACGTCCCCCGGAACACTGATGCGAACCCTCTCGTTCCTCGCCAGCACGATGAGTTTTCCGCCGTCCAGTTCGACCAGGATTCGATATTGAAGGTCGGCTTTAGTGATCGCCCCAACCGCCGCCGGGTCCAGCGCCAGAGTCATGGTGAACTTTGCCGTCCGCGATCTGTTTTGTTGAATTGAGAAAGGAGTGGCAGCGCGCAGGCTCACGGCCGCCGCGCTTTGTGTAAGTCCGATCCGGATCGTGGGTTCATTTTGCGCCTGCGCTCCGGAGATCATCAGGAGCAAGGCTGACAAAACCAACGCGCGCATTATCTAATGTTATACAAGAACGTGAACTGAAGGTCGAGATGATCGCCGTCGAATCCGGCGGGTAGCTGCGAGAATGGATTGGAGGCCGTGATCGAACCGTAGGCGGCGCGGTCGAGCGCTTCCGTGCCGGAATTCGCCGCCTGCCGCAGGTTCGCGATGTTGCCGTTCTTGGTGATCGTGAAAATGATCACGACCTTACCCGTCCTCCCGAGCCGCGCGATTTCCGGAATCAAGGCATACCAGTTGTTCCGGACACGGTTGACGACCCCATTCATGTACGGCCCGAAATCGTAGCCGCGCGTATCCGAAAGAATCGTCGGTTCTTCGGTTGAAAAATTAGGATCTTCCTGCCCCTGCGCCGTGCCGGTCCTCGGCCCCTGCACGCTGCCGCGGCGGCGTTCCTGCTCGATCTGCTGATCCACCGTCCGGCGGGCGCTATCCATAATGTTGCCGCCCGGCGCCTGCAGTACGTTGGGATTCCTATTCAGCGCAATCGGCGGAAGCTGTTTCTCGATCTGGGCCTGCTGCCCCGGTTTCGCCTGCTGTTCGGGCTTCGGCTGCTGATCCTGCGAGCCGTTGCGGGCCTGCTCCGTGGTATTTCCTCGCGACGAACGGTTCGGCGGCGCGTCCGGCCGCGCTCCTTCCTTGATCACGTCATCCGGTCCGATCACCGGCGGCGGAGGCTGCGGTTTTGGCGGAGGAGGCGGCGGCGGTGGAGGAGGCGGCGCCGCTTGCGGCTGCGGTTGCGGGGGCGGGGTTTGCTGCTGTTCCGGTTGAGGCGCCGGCTTTGGCGCCGGCGGCTGAACAAGCGGCTTATCCGGAGGCGCGGGCTTCGGAGGCTCGACGAGTTCCGTCAGCTCTTCCTTGCTGAGATCATAATCCTGCCCCATGACCTTGATGATCCGCTTCGGCGGCGAGGTCAATAAATCCGGATTGAAAATAAGGAATACGATGAGGGCGAGGTGGATCCCTAACGAGATCAACACGGTCTTCGTCCGCTTCGGCTGAAGCTGGAGATCCTCGTCGTTTCCGAATAACATCTTTATAAATTCGCTTTCTGACTCTGGGTCAACGTAGCACAAGTCTTTCTGCTATTGCAGAGTTAATCCGCATCGCCAGCTCGAGCGCTCTCAACCCATCCTGGCCCGATACAACGGGCGTTCCACGCTTCGCCACGCAGTCGACAAACGACATCAATTCAAGCTTCAGCGGCTCCTGATTCGGCGGCTCCAGCTTTCGTTCGGTCACGCGTCCCATCCTTAGAGAAACCATCGTTCCGGTCTGGCTCGCATAGTCCACAGAGATGTAATCGTGCGGCTGAAAAAACCGCAGTTTCCGCGTCTTCTCGAAACTGACGCGGCTCGCCGTGAGGTTCGCCACGCATCCGTCTTCGAACTCGACGCGGGCATTCGCGATATCCGCCTTGGAGGACAGCACCGGAATCCCGACCGCCCTGACTTCGCGGACCGGCGCCGGCACCAGACTGAGAACGATATCGATGTCGTGGATCATGAGATCGAGAACCACATCGATATCCAGGCTCCGCGGCGAAAAAGCCGCCAGACGATGAATCTCGAAAAACTGAGGTTTGGTCGCGGCCTCGCGCGCCGCGGCAACTACCGGATTGAAGCGCTCGACGTGACCCACCTGAAGGATACGATTGTTCCGTGCGGCCGCCTCGATCAAGGCCTGTGCCTGTTCGATCGTCGAGGCTATCGGTTTCTCGATCAACACATCGATGCCGTGTTCGAGAAAATCGATGCCGATCGCGGAATGGTTCAGCGTCGGCACCGCGATGCTCACCGCGTCCACTTTGCCGAACAGCTCGCGGTAATTGTTATACGACGTCGTGTCGTACTGCGCAGCGATCTCCTGTGCCCGCGGCCCAAGGATATCCGCAACGCCGGCCAGGCAGCCGAGCTCCGAGTACAACCGAGCGTGCTGCTTTCCGAGATGTCCTACACCAATTACCGCAACTTTAACCATAAAGACCGGAACACAAGAGGCGCAAGAGGCACAAGAACTCTTGTACCTTTTGTGCTTCTGGTGTTCCTTTCCCCTTATTCCACCGCCACAATCGCGACGTTCTCCTGATCCGCGAGCCCCACCAGCTCGTCGCGGTCGATCATCAATGTTTTGCGGGCTTCGATCGCCAGCGCAGACGCCTTCAGACGCGCCATCAGCCGAACGGTAGCCGGTCCGATAACCGGCACGTCAAAGCGCAAATCCTGGTTCGGCTTCGCCAATTTGACAACTCTCAACACGCGCCCGTTCACGAGTCCGGCAGCCCGCTCGATGATGGCGTCCGTGCCTTCCATCGCCTCGATCGCCACACAGGCGCCATCGCACACGACGACACTCTGTCCCAGATCCAGCCGGCCCAGTTCACGCGCGATCCTGCATCCGTAGTCCAGGTCCTTTTTTTCCTCGTCCGATGGGGCGCGGCGCGTCAGCACACCCGGATCCGGCAGCAGCGGCCGTAGAAACAAGGTGGAATCCATCAGGTGTATCCCTTCGTCTTCGAGCAGCTTCGCGACCGCCCCGATCAGCGAATCCGTGTTCTTCGTAGCCAGGCTTGCCAGCAGCTGGATCATTTTCCAGTCCGGCACAATCCCGCTGAAGATCTGCTTGTGTTTGACCTGGCCCGCCATGACAGCGTGATTGACGCCTTCGGACTTGAACGTCTTGATCAACTTACCGAGCTGCCCCAGCGACATCCAGTGGACCGATTTCGCATGCTTTTCGATCTCCGGAAAGGTTTCTTCCTTGATCGCCGCGACGACCATATCGATACCCTGACTTCGCGCCGCCTCCAGCACGAGGAACGGAAACTTTCCATTGCCTGCAATCAGGCCGTATCTATTTGATAACGCCACGGTCCGCTGTCTCGATGAAATCAAGAAGGATCTTCACTTCCGGAGACTTCAGCTTCTCCCGGATCGCTTCGACAGCCTGAGATGTGTTCAGTTTGGATTGAAGAAGAAGACGGAAAGCTGTCTTGATGTTCTGGATCTGTTCCGGAGTGAATCCTTTGCGTTCCAGGCCGATCACGTTCGGCCCGAACGCGTGCGTATTGCGTTCGCTGACGGTCTTCGAATAAGGCAAAACGTCCTTGGTGATGACGCTGTAACCGCCGACATATCCATGCGTTCCCACCCGGCAGAACTGATGGACACCCGAAAATGCGCCGATCGTCGCATGATCTTCGATCGTCACATGACCGGCGAGCGTCGCCGCATTCGCCATGATGATGTGACTACCCAGCATACTGTCGTGTCCCACGTGCGCGTACGCCATCAGAAAGTTGTGATCGCCGATGAGGGTGCGGCCGCCGCCGCCTTTCGTGCCGCGATGAACGTTCACGTATTCGCGAAAAACGTTGTGGTTGCCGATCGTCAGAAACGTTTCCTCGCCGTTGAACTTCAGATCCTGCGGCTGCAGACCGATGGTGCCGAACGGATAAAACTGATTGTCGTCGCCGATCGTTGTCGGCCCTTCGACGACGACATGCGATTCGAACCGGCAGTCGTTTCCAATCGTGACGCAATCGCCGATCCGGCAGTACGGGCCGACATACGTATTCGTCCCCAGCTTTGCCTTCGGACTGATGATCGCTGTCGGATGAATCACGGTTGCCGGCCTATCGAAGAGAGCAGGACCGCCTCAGCGGCGAGCTCTGAGCCGACATAGACCTCGCCCTTCATTTTCCAGACGATGGCCTTGCGGCGCAGGACTTCCACCACAATCCGCATCTGATCGCCGGGAACGATGGGCCTGCGAAACCTCGCCTCATCGATCCCCATGAAATAAACCAGCGTCTTCGTCAGATCGGCATTCTTCTCCAGAAGGCCGAGAATGGCGCCCGTCTGCGCCATCGCTTCGATGGTCAGGACGCCCGGCATGACCGGCGCTCCCGGGAAATGTCCCTTGAAGAAACCCTCATTGATCGAGACATTTTTAAGCGCGACGATTCGTTTGTCCGGATCCACCTCGATGACGCGGTCCACGAGGAGAAACGGGTAGCGGTGCGGAAGGATCCGCATGATTTCGGCTATTCGCAGTTCCATACAAGGGGAAAGGAACCACAAGAAGCACAAGAGGCACAAGATATTTGTGCGTCCTGTGCTTCTTGTGGTTTCTTCTTATTTCTTGGGTGCAGCTGGAGAAACCTGGTTTGCCGGGGCCGTGGCCGGTTTCGTCGGCGTCGCATCGATCCGGCGGATGATCTCGGTGGTGATGTCCGCCACATCCGACGCATAAATGATACTGTTGGCCTGGCTCGACGAATCGAAAACGACGGCGAAGCCGTTCTCGCTCGAATACGCCTTCAACACGTCCTGGGTTTTTTCGGCGATCGGCCGGAAAAGCTGCTGCTGAAGATCGCCGAGGTCTTTCTGGCCGTCGTCATTCATGCGCTGCAGGTCGGTGTTCAACTTTTCGACCTGGCGCGTCATTTCGGCCTTGGTGGCGTCGCTCAAGGCCTTGTCCCCGGTCTGAAGCTTCGTCTGGGTGTCCGCCAGCAGCTTCTGCTTCTCTTCAAAGTCCTTCTGCTTCTTCTCGAACTCCACTTTGAACTTCTCTTGCGCCTTCTTGCCTTCGGCGTTTTCCGTGATCGCCCGCTGCATATCGACCACGGCGACGCGGCCGGCTGTGGCGCCCGCAGCGGCGGGAGCCGCAGCATTCGCGGCAGAAGTACCCGCAGGCGCCTGTGCCAGCAATGCCGCAGGCACTAATAAAATCAACGTAACCAAACTGAGTTTTCTCATCTCATCCTCGTCTTAGAAAGTTCTTCCAATCGTAAATTTGAAATTGTTTGCCTTCTCGCTGATCGTGAACGGAGCTCCGGTCAACTGACCAGAAAAAGTTCCGTTTATCCGATTCGGATTCTCGGCATAAATGATGCGGAAAGGCGCCCGGATCACCGGCAACAGAATCTGCAGCTCGATGCCGGTGCTGGTGCGGATACCGGAATTCGTACCCGGCAGAAACTTCACCGGGAGGGCCGTGAACGTGCCATCGCTGTTCAGGATCTTGCGCGTCAACTGGCCTTTTTTGATGACCCACGCGTTTCCCGCATCGAAGAAAGGGGCCAGAGTCACGATCTGGCCGACGATCGGAATGCGGTATTCGAGATTCAAAACGGCCTGGGTATCGCCGCCGACATAAACCACGTCGTCCCCGGGCTGCGTCACGCTGACGCCCTGCGCGTTGGTCGTGGTGACGTTGTGCACAAGATATGCGATCGGCGTAATCTCACGGAAATCGAAGCCCCGGATATCGAAATCGCCGCCGAGAAACAACCGCTGATAGTACGGCACCGACGTTCCGCTGAAGCCGTGGATATAGGCCGTCGTGAAACGCATGGCGATCGTATTCCGGCCTCTGTTGATCGGATGGAAATACCGGAAATCCATCGCGGGCCGGAAGTAGTTCACGGTGCCCCCGAGAGGGCCGCCGGCATATTCAAATGTCGTCGACAGGCTCCAGCCGCGCGAAGGGGCGTACGCCAACCCTTTCGTGTGGTTCGAAATGAAGCTGGGCGTGAGCGAATGCGCGTGGAAGTTCGAAAAGTTCGTCCCGGTCTGAGGTATCGTCAGGGACTGATCGGTCTCGGTCTTGACGGCGCCGAAAAAATCTTCGGTGGCGGAATTGATAGCGGTCGTTTGCGAATGCGTCAGACCGAGGGTCAAACCCGCCCGATTCCAGACCCGGATCGGATGGCTCGAAGACAGGTTGATTCCCGTTTCCTTTTGCTCGAAATTCAGCGTCTCTCCGTTCGACGAAGGCGGAACCGCGAGCCCGAACAGGTCCGCCGACTGGTCATAAGTAAACTTCGTCGTGAAGACGGAGAAACCCGCCGTCCAGGGCCGGTCGAACAGATAAGGCTGGGTGAAGCTCAATCGATATTGCGATTGCAGCGTGCCGGCCTGAGCGGTCAGGCCCAACGTATCGCCGGAACCCGCGAAGTTGTTGGATTCGTAATTCAAGCCGACAAAGCTTCCGCCAATTCCGCTGATTCCGCCGGTCACGCCGATCAGATTCCGCTGCTTCTCTTTAACCTTGAGGTGGATATCGACGGTCGGCGGGTTCTGATTCAGCTTGATATCGGCGTCTTCCGGCTTGATTTCGTCGAAGTACGCCAGCTGATTGAGCCGCTGCATGCTCATGTCCCATAGCGCGGAATCGAATACCTGGCCTTCGTCGATCATGATCTCGCGCCGGATGACTTTATCGCGCGTCGTCGTATTCCCGGTAAACGTGATGCGGTCGACGGTGTACGGTTTGTCCTCTTCGACGTTCACCGCGAGATTCACGATCTTGTGCGGTTCGTCGAAGGCCTGCAGCGGCACCGCCGTAAAATTCACGTAGCCTTTCGAGCCGTAGAGCTTTTTGAGCTGAAGAAAGTTGTCGCGCAGCTTCACTTCATCGAAAACGTCGCCGGAGTTGAGACCGAGCGCGCTCTGGATCTTCGCCTCATCGAGTAGCCGGTTCCCGCTGACGCTGATATTGCCGAGGCGGTACTGGTTGTTCTCTTCGATTTTGATGGTGATGTAATACCGCTTGAGCGTCCTGGTCGAAAACGGAATCGGAATGCCGAACGGCGAAGGCCGCATCAGCGGAAACGTCCGGTGGATCGGATGCGGCTTCGTCTCGACGATCGGATCGGCGACGTTTGTGCGCACATAGCCGTGCTCGGCATAAAGCATCCGGATCCGCGTCAGATCATCGGCAAGCTTGAGATCGAAATAGGTATCCCGGCCGAGAATGGAATTGATCGGATCGGACTCTTTGACCAACCTCATCACATTCTTGATCTGCCGCCCCGTGAAAACATTGTTTCCCTCGATGGTGATCTTCTGGACACGCACTAGCGGCCCTTCATCAACCTTGAAAGTCAGTGCGACCGAATTCGGTGGAACGTCTTCGGAATCGGCTTTCACTGTGGCATCCTCGTGCCCTTTTTCCGCCAGCGCCATTTTGATGACATTCTCGGCTTTCCGGATCCTGCCGGGATCGTAGGTCGATTCCTGCGAGATCGCCGCATTCTTTTCCTTCAATCTTTCAACGATTTCGGAATTGGAAATGGCGCTCAGCCCCTCGTATTTGACGGTCCGGATCGTTTTTTTCTCCTGAATCCAGAAGACAACGATCCGGCCGGTTTTTCCCTCCGCGTAGTCGACCCGGATATTGTCGAAATTGCCCATCGCGTAAAGCCGCCGGATATCGCCGTCTACAGTCGCCAGGCTGAAGCGGCCGCCGGGTTTGGTCTGGAGCTGGAACCGGATGCTTTCCGCCGGAATGCGATGATTGTTCGTAACTCTAACATCTTCAATCCGATTCAGGTCTAAATTGTCCGTCATCTGGGGCGTAAAGAAGGCAACAGACAGGGCCAGCCACACTGTTAGGCCCATCACCACTCCTCCAATCGGATGATTTTACTACAGAAAACGGAGGTTTTTAGACGGAACCGGGGGGTGTTTTGTTCGCGGTCGGGGTGTGAAAAAGGGGCGGCAGGAAAATAGGGAGACGCCCCCTATTTTCCTGCCGCCCTATTTCACATCGAGAGGGGCACACCGACCTCTTCCCGGTCCCGATCCATGGGGCGATACCACAGCTGCCCTCCGTCCATATAAACCTCGACTTTGGACAACTCCTTGAGATTCCCCTGGATCAAAGCTTCGGAAAGCGGATCTTCGATATAGCGTTGGATCGCGCGGCGCAGCGGCCGGGCGCCGTAATTCTTGTCACGGCACGCCTTATCGAGAATCCACTGCTTGGCGTCGGCGGTGATGCTGACCTCAAGCCTCTTGTGCGTGAGGTTCT